>DASXLB010000006.1 GCA_036496585.1 Vicinamibacterales bacterium | reverse complement strand
TCGTCGCTGCTCGTGTACTCGTCCTTGTAAAGGACCTTCTGGAAGGTGCGCCCGCCGTCGGTCGTCCGGAAGACGCCGCGCTCGGCGTTCGGGCCATAGGGATGGCCAAGCGCGGCGACGAACATCGTATTCGGATCGCGCTGCGAGACGTCGATGTGCGCGATCATCTGGGTGTCGGGCAGGCCGAGATGTGCCCAGGTCCTGCCGGCGTCGGTCGACTTGTAGACGCCGTCGCCGGTGGCCAGATCGGGGCGGATGATGCCGGCGCCGGTGCCGACGTAGATGACGTTCGGGTCGGAGGGCGCGACGGCGATGGCGCCAATCGATCCGGTGGATTCGCGATCGAAGAGCGGCTGCCACGTCGAGCCATAGTCGGTCGTCCGCCAGACGCCGCCGTTGTCGAAGCCCGCATAGGCGACGTTGGGCTGCGAGGGCACGCCGGCGACGGCGCGGGCGCGCCCGGCGCGGGTCGGACCGATTTCGCGCCAGTGCATGGCCGCGGACGGGTCGACGGCGGCGGACGATGAGGGGGCCTGCGACGCAACGGTCGCGGCAGTGAATCCAAGCACGAGGGCGAGCGCCGAACTACTACGCATGTGCGTAGCATATACCGGCCGTCGCGAGGCGTTGACAGGGCAGGCGGAGTCGTGTTATTTACATCGCATGTTAGTTATAAAAATAACATGTCCCGCAACACCGCCCCGCACCTGACCAAGCGCGAGCGCCAGATTATGGACGCGCTCTACAAGCTCGGACGCGCGACCGCCGCCGAGATCCGCGTCCGGCTCGACGGCGCCCCTGCCGACTCCACCGTGCGCACGCAGCTGCGCGTGCTGGAGGCGAAGGGCCACGTCCGCCACGAGGAGCACGGGCTCCGCTACGTCTACATGCCGACCGTGCCGCGGCACTCGGCACGCCGATCGGCGCTGCGTCATCTCGTCGACACCTTCTTCGACGGCTCGGCCGCCAACGCCGTCGCGGCGCTCGTCGGCGGGGAAGGGGCGCGTGTTTCCGACGTCGACCTCGATCGCATCGTTCGTCTCGTCGAGGCGGCGCGGCGGGGGCAGCCATGATCGCGGAATTCGCCGTTCGCACGTCCGCGGTCCTCGCTGCCGGGCTCGTGCTCCGCGCGGCGCTCGTCCGTCAGTCGGCGGCGCTGCGCCACAGCGTCGTCGCCGTGACGCTGCTGTGCTCGGCGCTCGTCGTCCCCGCGTCGCTGGTGCTGCCGTCCTGGACGATCGCGATGTCGGTGCCGGCGCGGCCGGTGCCAGCAGCAGCCATCGATAGTCCGACAGCCGCTCGCGCCGCCGCGACGGCGAGAACCGCCGATAGCGTCCCGTCCGTCTCGAGGCGGTCGATCGCGCCGCTCGTGTGGACAGCGGGTTTCCTCGTCGTGATCGGCACGCTGGTAGCCGGCGTTTCCCGGCTGCGGCAGATCGCGGCTCGCGGCATCCGCGTGGAAGCGCCGGCATGGACCGAGACCGCGCGGGCGGTGGGCGCAGCCTACGGACTCCGGCGCGGCGTCGTGCTGATCGAAGGCACGTCGCCATTCGTCGTCGCCACGTGGGGACTTCGGCCGGCACGCGTCCTGCTGCCACCGGGAGCGTCTTCGTGGGATGACGCGCGCATCCACGCCGTGTTGGCGCACGAGCTCGCGCACGTGGCGCGCGCCGACTGGGCCGTGCAGATCGCATCACAGGTCGTACTCGCCGCGCTGTGGTTTCATCCGCTGGCCTGGATCGCGTGCCGCCAGCTGCGGCGTGAGAGCGAACAGGCCTGCGACGATGCGGCGCTGCAGCGGGGCATCGACCCGCCCGAGTACGCCAGCCACCTCATCGCGCTGGCCCGTCTCTGCCGCCGGCCATCCTGGTCGGCGTGGATGCCGGCCCTGCCGGTGGCCCACCCATCTGCCTTCGAAAGGAGAATCGCTGCCATGTTGAACAGCCATCTCGATCGCCGTCCCCTTTCTCGCCGCACGGCTGTCGCCTACGGCACCGCCCTCGTGGCGGTGGCGTGCGTCGTCGCGGTGCTGCACGCCGCGCAGGCGCCGCCCGCCGCGCTCTCGGGCAGCGTCTACGACCCATCGGGCGGCGTCCTGCCCGGTGTCGCCCTTACGCTCAGCGCGCCGCAGGGGCCGGGCGTGCAGGCGACGACCGACGGCGCGGGTCATTTTGCGTTTCCGGGCATTCCGGCGGGCCACTACTCCCTCTCGGCAGCGGTGCCCGGCTTCCACAACCTGCATGAGGACTTCGACCTGACGACCGCGTCCGACTGGGATCGCGCCGTGACGCTGCCGGTCGGCACGGTGCGCGAAACCATTCACGTCAGCGCGACGCGAACTCCGCCGGCAGCGGCAGCCGTGGGGCCCGCGCCGATTCGCGTCGGCGGCAACCTCCGCGCGCCGATGAAGGTGCGCGACGTCAAGCCGGTATACCCCGAGTCGATGCGCGCCGCGGGACGGGAAGCGGACGTGCAGATCGAGGCCACGATCGCGCCAGACGGATCGGTGTCGGCCGTCCACGTGGTGAGCACGCAGACCCATCCCGACTTCGCGAGCGCAGCCATCGACGCCGTCCGCCAGTGGCGCTTCTCGCCGACGCTGCTCAACGGCAAGCCGATCGAAGTGGTGATGACGGTGACGGTGAGCTTCGGTTTGTCGGATTGAAGACTGCAGACGGCAGTCTTCAGTGGGCGAGCCGCTTCCAGTTGTCCAGACAACGGCGAGCCATGGGCAGCTCGCCGCCCTGCTCGTTGCCTGTCTCCTGTTCGATCAGGTAGTACTCGACGCCACCGGCGGCCTCGGCGGCGGCGAAGATCGCCTTCCACGGGGCGTCTCCTTCGCCGAACGCGGCGTGGTAGCCGGCCGACGCCGACCAGTCTTTGCAGTGCACGCTCTTGATGCGGCCTGGATTCGTGGTGATCCACGCGATCGGATCGGCGCCGACTTCGACGCAGGTGCCGACGTCGAACTGCAGGACGACGTTCTTCGGCGTGTTGGCGGCAAGCACGTCGATCGGCCGCGTGCCGTCCACCGGCTGCCATTCGATCTGGTGATTGTGGTAGCCGGTCGCCATGCCTAGCGGCGTGAGCTGCGCCGCGGTCGCGGTCAGCTGATCGGCGACCGCTTTCCACGCGTCGATCGTCGTGGAGCGCGGCGCGCTGGCCATGATCACGGCGCGGCTGCCGATGATCTGGTTCAGCTCGATCGCCTTCTTCAGGCCGTCGGCGGTGAACGACGGACCGTTGTTGTGCGTCGAGTGACAGACCAGACCGCTGTCGTCGAGGACCCGCCGCACGTCTTTCGCCTTGTCGGGCGTCCAGTCGAGATATGGCGCGTAGAACTCGACGATCGTGTAGCCCATCTTCCCGACGGCCGCGACCGTGCCGAGCAGATCCTTCGCCAGCTCGGTGCGCACCGAGTAGAGCTCGAGCCCGACCGGCACGTCGCGCGCGCCGTGCAGGGCAGACGCGAGCGCCAGCGGCGCGGCTGCCGACGCCCCGAGAAATGCGCGGCGTGACAGCGTCGTCATGCGCGCGAGTATACTCCGCGCCATGACGGACGAACGCGGCGGATTGACGCGGCGCGAGTTCATCGGAACGACCGCCGCACTCGCGCTGGCGCCGCAGACGGGACAGTCGCCCTGGTACCGCCGCGCCTACCGATGGGGCCAGACCAACATCACCGAGAAGGATCCGATCCGCTACGACATCGACTGGTGGCGCGCCTACTGGAAGCGTA
This sequence comes from Vicinamibacterales bacterium, assembly GCA_036496585.1. Lineage (NCBI taxonomy): Bacteria > Pseudomonadati > Acidobacteriota > Vicinamibacteria > Vicinamibacterales > Vicinamibacterales bacterium. The sequence continues at coordinate 72,198 of DASXLB010000006.1, read as the reverse complement.
CCGAGGTACAGGCCGTCATCATCAATGCCGGCGGCATCGTCGCCTACTATCCCAGCCGGTTCCCCCTGCAGCATCGTGCGGAATTCCTCAACGGGCGCGACCTCCTCGGCGAATTGACGACCGCCGCGCACGGCGACGGGCTCTTCGTGGTGGCGCGGATGGACTCGAATCGCGCGGCTGAGGATTTCTTCCAGGCGCATCCCGACTGGTTCGCACGCGATCGCGACGGCCTGCCGATTCGGGCCGCCGACAAGTACGTCGCCTGCATCAACAGCCCGTACTACAGCGAATACCTCCCCGCAATCCTGCGCGAGATCATCGGGCGGAGCCGTCCGGACGGATTCACCGACAACAGCTGGGCGGGGCTCGGCCGAGAAAGCATCTGCCATTGCGACAACTGCGCCCGCGCCTTTCGCGCGCGCGCGGGCAAGGATCTGCCGGGCGAAGCCGACTGGAACGCGCCGGCCTACCGCGAGTGGATCATCTGGAGCTACGAGCGGCGGACCGAGCTGTGGGATTTCAACAATCGCGTCACCCGCCAGGCGGGCGGCCCCGACTGCGTCTGGGCCGGCATGAACAGCGGGTCGGTCACCGCGCAGGCGCGGTCGTTCCGCGATCTCGCGGACATCGGCGGCCGCGCCGCGATCATGATGCTCGATCACCAGCGCCGAGACGACGACACGGGATTCCAGCAGAACGGCGACACGGGCAAGCGCGTCCACGGGCTGATCGGCTGGGACGCGCTCGCGCCCGAGTCGATGGCGATGTACCAATCAGGCCCCGGCTACTACCGGGTCGCTGCCAAGCCCGCGGCTGAAGCGCGGATGTGGATGATCGCGGGCATCGCCGGGGGCATCCAGCCGTGGTGGCATCACGTCGGAGCCACAGCTGAAGACAGGAGGATGTACGACACCGCGGAACCGATCATGCGCTGGCACAAGACGCACGAGCGGTATCTCGTGAACCGGTCGCCGGTGGCCACCGTGGGGCTCGTCTGGTCGCAGCGCAACACGGATTTCTTCGGCCGGGACGATCCCGAGACGCGGGTCGACGCTCCCTATACCGGCTGGATGCACGCGCTGGTCCGCGCCCGCATTCCGTATCTGCCGATACACCTGGATCGTGTCGACCGTCACGTGGCGATTCGCACCCTTATCTTGCCCAACATCGGCGCGCTCTCTGACGCGCAGGCGGCCGCGCTGCGGCGGTTCGTCGAAGGCGGCGGCTCGATCGTGGCGACGGGCGACACCGGCCTCTACGACGAGCACGGCGACCCACGGCCCGACTTCGCGCTCGCCGATCTCTTCGGCTGTCATCGCGCCGCGGCGCCGCTCGGCGCCCGGACGCCGCGTGCGACCGGCAGTCTGCACACGTATCTGCGACTGCCGACCGACGCGCGATCACGCCATGAAATCCTGCGCGGCTTCGAGGATACCGACGTCGTGGCGTTGGGGAGCACGCTGGGGCCACTCCGTGTCGACGCGGGCGCACGGGTCGCCGCGACCTTCGTCCCGCCGTTTCCGACCTATCCGCCGGAGACGGCCTGGATGCGCGTGCCCTCGACGGACATTCCCGGCATTGTCCTATCGGAGCGGGGAAGCGGCCGCGTGGCGTACCTGCCGGCGGATCTCGATCGACGGTATGCGTCCGAACACCTGCCGGACCACGCGCGGCTCCTTGGCAACATCGCGCGCTGGGCCGCCCGCGGCGACCTGCCGCTCGAGTTCAGCGGCACGGGTCTCATCGACAGCCACCTGTACGAGCAGCCGGGACGGCTGATCCTGCATCTCGTCAACCTGACCAGCGAGGCGACGTGGCGCGCGCCGCTCGACGAACTCATCCGCGTCGGACCGTTCGACGTGACGGTGATGCACGAGCGCCTCGCCAGCGCCGCCGGATCGGTGCGGCTCCTGGTGGCGGGACAAACAGCAAAGGCCGCTCTGTCGAACGACAGGGCGGCCTTCAGAGTGAACGCGATCGACGACCATGAGGTCGTCGTCATCGAGTAGCGCGGCGGCTACTTCTTTTCGGGAACGCCGAGCTCCTTGAGGTGCGCGAGCAGTGTCTCGCCGGCCTTTTGCGTCTGGTTGGCGCCCGTCTTGTCGACGAGCAGGATCTTTCCGTCCGGGCCGATGTAGAACGACCACCGTTTCGCGAAGGTCGGTGCGTCGGGCTGCGCCGCGCTCGGCGTGCCGAGGACGCCGTAGAGCGGGGCCACCTTACGGCCCGGATCGCTCAGCATGACGAAGTCCGCGTGCTCTTTCTCGGCGAACGCTTTGTTGTCTTCAGGTGTGTCGACGCTGACCATGAAGTAGGCCACGTCGAACTTGCGAATCAGTTCCCCGCTCTCACGGAGCGAGTTGCATTCAGCCGTTCAACCACCTGTGAATGCCTTCGGGAACCAGGAGAGGACGACGAACTTGCCCTTGAGGTCGGCCAGCGTGTACGTCTTGCCGTCGGTACCCGGAAGACTGAATTCCGGGGCTTTGTCACCAACTTTGAGCTCGACGGGTGCGGACGGGTCCTGGGCGAACGTCATGGTTCCAGTGAGGCATGCAAAGGTCGCGGCGGCCGTTAGGGTGAACCATCGGGACATGCCAGCTCCTTTCATGTGTAGCCCGTACGATAGCACGCGGAAGGATGTGGCACCCGTTCAGTGCCATCTCAGAAGACGCCCCCAGCGATATGCATACAGGTATTCGGAGCGGCAGTTTGGGCAGATCAGCGACCCGAGCCAGCTTCCCGAACGGCGGTTCTGCTCGACACATTCCAGTCGGCAGCTGCATCGCGCACATACGAGGGCCGGCGTGGCGCGGACTGCTCCGGCCGGGGTCGGGCTCGGTTGGGACTTGGAGATGTCGACCTCGTCCGGGATCGATACCTCAGCAACGCACGTGTCCGCAACAAAAAACGGCCGAAATCGGCCTGGCCAACGAGCTTCCAGGTCGAACGGCCGGCCGTTTCAGCCAAGCCATTGGCCCGCGGCCAACGGCTTGACTGGTGTATGCGCCTAGACCGTTCGCCGGCCGCTGACCAGCCCGACCACGAACAGCACGAGCGCGATCACAAGCAGCACATAGATGAAGTTGCCGAGCGTGTACCCGCTGACCAGACCGAGCAGCCACAGCACCAGCAAAATCACCGCAATCGTAAACAGCATCCCTTGCCTCCTCGACACCGGAACAGCACGGCGCGTGCCGGTTTTGGTGGGTCAATGATTACGTACTGCCTGCCGCGGCCAGCCGGTCAGCCTCAGCCGCAGGCCGCCCCTTGGACTCATCGAGACCGTATTTCTGAGATAGGTCCTGGACGGCCAAGTAGGATGAGCGCATGCATCCCGACCGCGAAACCAGCAGCTACGGCGAATCGCACCTGCGCATGTTGCGGGTTGTCGCACGCGGCGATCGTCACGATCCGCACGACCTGACGATCGGACTGCGTTTCGAAGGACGGCTCGACGCGATGGTCCCCGGGGAAACCGTGAAGAACCTCGTGCACCGCGTCGTGCGCGATCACGAGGGGTCGGCGCCGGTCGAGACGCTCGCGATTGCGATCTGCGAGCACGTCCTCGGCGCCCACAGCTCGATCGGCCGCGCGCGGGTGGAGATCGCCGAACAGCCGTGGACGCGGCTCGACGCCGGCGGCAAGGCGCAGGGACAAGCCTTCACGCCAGCGGGTGCCGAGCGGCGCACGGCGGTCGTCGTGGGTAGCGGCACTCGCGTCGCGGTACAGGCCGGCCTCGAGAATCTCGTGCTGCTGCGCACGGGTCCCTTCAAGCCCGCGGCGCCAGGCCGCACGTCCTCGGAGACAGCGTCCGACGCGCCGCCGCGCCTCTACGTGGCGGCGCTGGGCGCACGCTGGAGCTACTCGGGCGGCGAGATCGCCTTCGCGCCGTATCGGATCGGCATCCGACAGGCGATCGTCGACACCTTCGCGTGGCACACGGGACCCTCCGCGCTCGACACGCTGCGTGCGATGGCCGACGTGCTGCTGGTGAGCTATCAGGACATCGCGCAGGTCACGCTGACGCTGCAGGAGCGGCCGTACCGGCCGGTCGATCTCCTCGAGCTCGCACTCGAGCCAGACAGGGTGTTCGTCGCGCACGACGAACCGGTCGGCCTGTTGGAAGTCTCGGTCGAGCGGAGCGGGATATAATCCTGCGTTCTCATGCGGACGGCCCGACGGTTTCTGATCACCGGACGTGTGCAGGGCGTCGGGTTCCGCTGGTTCACGCATGACGCCGCCGCGCGCGAAGGGATTCACGGGTGGGTGCGCAACCTGCCCGACGGCGCCGTCGAGGCGTTCGCCGAGGGAGACGCGGAGTCGCTGCAGCGGCTCGAGGCCGCGCTCCGGCGCGGGCCGGCGTCGGCGCGCGTCGAGACCTTCGTCACCGAAGACCATCCGCCCGCCGGGCGCTTCACGGAGTTCGAGATTCGCTAATGGACGCACTCAAGAGCCGCATCCGTCACGTTCCTGATTTCCCGAAACCGGGCATCCTGTTCTACGACGTCACCACGCTGCTGCGCGACCCGCAGGGGTTCAGGCTGGCGATCGACGCCATGGCGGAGCCGTACAGCGGACAAGGCATCTCGGTCGTCGTCGGCATCGAGAGCCGCGGCTTCATTCTCGGATCGGCTGTCGCCGACCGGATCGGCGCCGGTTTCGTGCCGGTGCGCAAGGTCGGCAAGCTGCCGTCGAAGACCATCCGCGCCAGCTATGCGCTGGAGTACGGGACCGACAGCCTCGAGATCCACAGCGACGCCATCGAACCCGGACAGACGGTGCTCGTGGTCGACGATCTGCTCGCGACCGGGGGGACCGCGCGCGCCACGCTGGATCTGGTGCGACAGCTCGGGGGCGACGTGCGCGGCGTGTCTTTTCTCATCGAGCTCCTCGCGCTTGAAGGACGCGCGAAGCTGCCGGGTGAGCCGGTGCGTGCCGTGCTGCAGTACTGAGCGGCGTCGGGAAAGTTGGTGCGCCCGGCAGGACTCGAACCTGCGACCCCCGGTTTAGGAAACCGATGCTCTATCCTGCTGAGCTACGGGCGCGTGGCCTGGTGGGGCCTCAGGATACTGGTAGAATCGTTCTTTCTCACCCATGAAATCAACCGAACGTCACAAGCTGAAACAGAACGAGTTCGAGCGGACGATCGCGCAGGCGCGCCAGGTGGTCGCCGAGCGGCAGTCGGAGATTACGACCTCGATCATCGCGGTCGTGGCAGTCCTGCTGCTGGCGGCCGGCTACTTCGCGTTCCGAGCCTCGCGCAACAACAAGGCTACGGCGCTCCTGGCGTCGGCTCTCGCGGTTGCCGAGGCTCCGGTCGTCGCGCCGCCTCCACCGGCCCCCGGCAGCGCGCCGCCGATTCAGGCGCCCGGCACCTACCGCACCGAGCGCGAGCGCGCGGAAGCCTCGCTGCCGAGTCTGCAGGCCGCAGCCGATGCCTACCCGAACACCGATGCGGGCATCACGGCGCGCTTCCGTCTGGCCGCCACGCTCGCCGTGCTCGGCCGGAACGGCGAAGCAGAGCAGCGCTACCAGGAAGTCGTCGCCAAGACCTCGACGCGGAACATTTATCACTACACCGCACAGCTTGGGGTCGGCGAGGCGCGTCTCGCGCAGGGCAAGGCAGCCGAGGCCGTCACCACGTTCCAGGCACTCGCCACCGACAGCAACTCGAGCCTGCCGGTCGACGGTGTCCTGATGCAGTTGGGGCGCGCGGCCCTGGTGGCCGGTAAGCGCGATGACGCGTCGCGCGCGTTCACACGCGTGACGAACGAATTCCCACAGTCGGTCTATGCCACCGAAGCCAGAGAGAAGCTCGCGGAACTGAAAAGGGCCTGACCGTTCAGAACGGACAGGCCCTTAGAGTTGCTCTGGATACATGATATCCAGTCGTCTCGAGTCTCATGCAGGCACGTTGACGGCCTGCGACTACGCCGTCAGGCTGACCTGCGGCGCGGCCACCGGCTGCGCGGAACGGGCCGGCTCGACGAGCAGCCGCAGCGCATAACCAGAAGGGCCGCCGATCGCGCGGTTGTCGTCGCCGACGCGGAATACCGCCGAGAGCACGTTGGGCTTCTTCAGGGCCGCGGGCAGGTCGGGGTGGTGCCGCGAATCCCGGTCGATCTGGAAGTACACCAGGCGATACAGGGGGATGGCGGCGCCATTCAGGCAGTCGACCGACACCCCATATTCGCTGACGTCGCGGGTCATCACCGACGCCAACCTGGTGTTGCCACGGGCGTCCTTCCACACGATCTGCCCGGGGACGACGACGTGACGACGATCGGACACGCGCTGGTCCGCGCGCGGCTGATGTCCCCCCTGAACGAGTCGTAGGCGCTGTTCCATGTGTGCTCCCTCCGGCTGGAAGTCCGCACTGGCCTATATCAATCTGCGCGCCGGATCTGGACCGCAAGGAGACAGACGCAGCTAACCATAGCTATTACAATAAGATACCAGCTCTACATTGAGCGCAGCCAGCCCGCGTAAAATAGGATACAAAGTATTCAATCTCAGGTATTACTGGATATATCGTATCCATCCTGAATCGGATCAGGCGCGCGCGCCGACCGAGATACCCAGGCGATCGAGCTTCAGATAGAGGCCGCGTCTGGTCAGCCCGAGGACACGGGCCGTCTGTGAGATGTTGCCGCCGCTGCGGTGCAGGGCCGCTTCGATCAGCTCGCGTTCGAGCCGCTCCACCGCGGCGGCGAGCGTCAGATTGCGCGCGGCGCGCGTGGGGGTGGGGCCGTCGCCGCCCGCGAACACCGGCGACAGCAGGTCCGGGGTTATGGTGCCGCCCGACTGGGCCATCGCGACGGCGCGGTGAATCTCGTTGCGAAGCTGGCGCACGTTGCCAGGCCACCCGAACACGTCGAAGAGATCCAGCGTATCCGCGCTGAGGCGCACGTCGGGCTTGGCAAGCCGCTCGGCAGCTTCGCGCAGGAAGAACGTGCTGAGATGCGGAATCTCCTCGCGTCGATCGCGCAGCGGCGGCACGTGAATCCGGATCACGCTCAGGCGGTAAAAAAGGTCCTCCCGGAATTTGCCCTCAGCGACGCGCTGCTCCAGATCGGCGTTGGTGGCGGCCACGACGCGCACGTCGACGCGGATCGGGCGCGTCTCGCCGACCGGCAGGATCTCTCCCTGCTCCAGGAATCGCAGGAGCTTCGGCTGCACGTCCAGCGGCAGGTCGCCGATTTCGTCGAGGAAGATCGTCCCGCCACCCGCGCTGCGGATGACTCCCGGCTGATCGGCGACGGCGCCGGTGAAGCTGCTGCGCCGATGTCCGAACAACTGGCTGTCGGCCAGCTCCCGCGTGGCGCTCGTGCAGTTGTAGGGAAGATAGGTCGCCTGTCCGCGCGGGGAGCCGGCGTGGATGGCGCGCGCCACGAGATCCTTGCCCGTCCCTGATTCACCGGTGATCAGCACGGTGAGATCGCTGCCCTGGAGGCGCTGGATCTGGTCGGCCACCCGCTGCATGGCGCTACTGGCGCAGACGAAGCCCGGAAGCAGCGGTTCGAGCGAGCGTTCGAGTGTGCCGGCCGACGGCTCCGCGGGGCGGTCGCGCGCCGAACACAGCTCGAAGCCTTGACGAAGTACCGCACAGAGCGTGCGAAATCGCTGCATCGTCGGGACCGCGAACGGGCGGCTGGACGACACCAGCGCGAAGCGCGGCGTCGTGCCCTCGTGGCCAATCGCCTCGACCAGCAGCAGCGGGGCACGCCCCGTCCCGGGGATCCGCGCGGCGGCGGCGGCCACGCCGCGCGCCGTGTCCACGTCGCAGCCGGCCGCCGCCGACACGACGACGTCGCCGCGTCCGGCACGCAAGAAGACGACAGACGCCTGGCCGTCGCACGCCTCCAGAAGCGCCGTGGCCCCTTCTCTGGCCAGCAACGCCGGCGTCACCGCGGCGTCGACCAGCCGCCGGACGATCGCGGCGTCGCCGTCGACGCCTGCGCCGAGGAACGGCCCGGTCGCCGCCGACGGCAGTTCGGCTAACGCCGTGCGGGTTTCGGCGAGGTCGGGCCGCGCATCGAGCGACTCGAAGATCGCGATCGCATCGCCCAGATAGCGCGCGGCGCGCGATCGCGCGCCCGAAGCGCCCGCGAGTTTCCCGAGCTCGCGGTAGCTCACACCCGCCTGGTAGCGCTCGCCGAGCAGATCGAAGACACTCACGCTCTGTCCGAAATCGTGGTACGCCTCTGTCGTTCGCCCGGTCATCGCGTGCACGCGGCCGCGCAGCCGCAAGAACTCTCCTGAGGTGCTGCCCATGCCGCCCGCCGCGAGGGTGATGCCCGCCGCGTTGAGCCGCCCGTCGGCATCGGCCACGCGCCCTTCGGCAAGCAGCGCCTCGACCGCGATGAGCTCCGCCTGAGTGGCGTAGGCGGGCGGCGCATCGGCGGCCCGCACAATCTCGGTCGCCGCCACCAGCGCCTCCGCCGCGTCGCCGCGGCGCAGAGCAACGCGCGCCTCGATCACCCGGACCGACCAGTGATACCAGCGGCTCGCCTCGCCGTAGGCCTCGAGCGACCGCTGCAGGCAGCGGCTTGCCTCGTCGTATTCGCCGCGGATGAGGTGAATCTGCGCGAGCGTGTCGAACACGGCCCCGGTCGTCTCGCGCATGAACTGGAGCGGGCTGCGCACGTCGAGCGCCCGGTTCAAGGCCTGCTCGGCGCGGCGGAGATTGCCGAGCCGCACGCTGATTTGACCGAGCGACGCGAGCGCGATGCCCAGCCCGTGCGGGGTCCCCGAGTCCTCCTGCAGCTCGACGCTGCGCTCGGCGAGCGCCAGCGCCTGATCGTGGCGATGCTGCATCATTGCCACGTTCGCCTGATTGCCGCTGACGGTGGCGACGACGTCGCCGGCCCGCACCATCAGCGCGAGCCGCTCGGCCTGGCGCAGCGCCGCCATCGCTTCGTCGAGGCGCCCCTCCTGCGCCAGCGACACGCCGCTCAACGAGTGGACCAGCGCGAGATTGCGGTGATCGCCAGCCGCGTGCAGCGCCGACGCCGCCTGCGCGATGTGGTCGCGGACGATGGCGGTGTCGCCGACGTGGCGGTAGCAGAGCCCGAGCTCGTAGTGCGTCAGACCGATCGCGCGCGAATCGTGGGCGCGCTCGGCCTGTTTCAGCGCGCGGCCGAGCAGTGCGATGGCACGCGACGGCTCGCCGCGCCCCATCGCCATACGCGCGTGCAGCCGCCAGAGGTCGGAGAGCCGGAGCGGGTGCAGCCGCTCGCGCTCCTGCGGCGGCTCGCCCAGCGTCTCGGCCGCTTGCCGCACGTCGTCCTGCTGAAGCCAGGCTTCGGCGAGGGCGCAGCGAACCTGGACGGCCTCGTCCCTGGTCAGGCCAGGCAGCTTCAGGGCGCGGACGAGGACGGCCGCGGCGTCGGCGCCGCGACCCTGACGAAGGGCGTCAGTCGCGGTGACGAAGACCTCGGCGAGGGTCACGGCGGCAGTATACGAGGTATACAACCGCGAGGGAAGCTCTCGAGAGCCAGGAGTGCGCACAACTGCGCAATCAACCCGGCGGGGGCAAACTCGCCGCTAGCTCACCCCCGCTTGGCGCGCGGATCCTTGAGGAACCGATAGGTGAGGAGCTTGTAGATCAACTTGGCACAGAGGAAGTTCGGCGCCACCAGGCCGGGAATCGGGCTGAGCTCGACGACGTCGGCGGCCACGACGTTCCGGCGCTCCGCCGTCGCGCGCAGCAGCGCGGTAATTTCCTGCCACGCCAGGCCGCCGGGCTCAGGGGTGCCGGTGGAGGGCATGATCGCCGGGTCGAGGCCGTCAACGTCGACGGTCACGTAGACATCGGGACCGAGCGAGTCGACGACTGCGTCGATCCACTTCGGATTGCTGCGCATGTCGAAGTCGTAGAAAACGGTTGTGTCGAGACGGGGGAGCACCTCGGCTTCCTCGGTCGAGAGGCTGCGGATCCCGACCTGCGTCACGCGCGCGAGCTCCCGCGCCCGGCGCATGGCACAGGCGTGATTGTGCGGCGTCCCCATGTAGGCGTCGCGCATGTCGGCGTGCGCGTCGATCTGGAGCACGGTCAGATCAGGATGCCGGCGCGCCACCGCCGAGACGAGCGGCGGCGTGATCGAATGTTCGCCGCCGATGGCGACGAGAAACTTGTCGCGGCCGACAATCTCGTAGGCAACGCGCTCGATCTCGTCGACGACGGCCTGCATCTCGCCGAACGGCAGCTCCATCTCGGGCAGCGTGCAGATGCCGACGGCATGCACGTCGGCGCGCATCTCCTCGTCCCACAGCTCCATGTGCGAGGAAGCCTGCAGGATTTCGTGCGGGCCGTTGCGGGTGCCGCCGACGTAAGACGTGGTCCGGTCGACCGGCACCGGCAGGATCACGACCCGAGCGTCGTCGAAGGGTCGCCGCGTCGGCAGCGCGCCCCCGAAGACGAGGGCGTCGGCGTGGTCGTACGAGAAGGGAAGCTCCATACAGTCAGCGGGTCTCGAAGCGCGCCACGGGCAGCGGCCGGCCGTTGATCACGAGCGCCGGGCCGGACAGATCGAAGCGCATCGGTTTTCGTGCGGCAAGCGCCGAGGCCGCCGACGCGCCCAGCGCGCTGACGAGCAGCGGCATCGCGACGGTCGCGTCGGCGTGAACGGTCACCTGTTCAGCGTCGGTCGCCAGCTTGCCCCAGCTGCGCGCCTCCTCGAGACTCGAGCCGGAGGCGCCCCCGAAGTGCGGTACGTCGGTGACGATCTGCAGGGCATAGCGATGTCCGCCGACGCGGTCGTCGAAGAACTCGGCCTGCACGCTGGCCTGGTTGATGAAATTCTTCGGCGTGCCGCCGCCCAGCACGACCGAGGCGGTCCGCGGATGGCGGATCACGATGTTGGCCGACTCGACGATGTCGGCGATGACGTCGACGGCGCCGGCGGTCTGGTCGCGGTGCCGGGCCTGCGACAGCCCCATCCCGATCGAGGAATCGGCAATCGCCGGACAGAAAATCGGGACGTTCGCCTTGTAGGCCGCGGTCAGGATGCCCTCCTGTCCGGTCTGCTGCCAGAGGTACTCGCCCAGCCGGTAGAGAAACTCGCGCGAGCTGTACGGGCGCCGCTCGAGCGTCAACGCGAACGAGGCGATCCACTCGTCGTTGTCGCAGAACTCCTCTTCGCGCGCGTAGGTGTCGTAGACGCGGTCGATGTGCTCGGCCTGCAGCGCCGCATCGTCCTCGTGCGGCGACCCGAGGTAGTGGTGGCGGCCGCGGGTCTCGTGCAGGTCGTGGTAGAGGTTGGCGCCGGTCGACACCAGGCAGTCGATATAGCGATGGGCGATGAGATGGCTGACGATCAGCCGCAAGCCGCCGGCGCTGAGCGCGCCCGCGATTCCCATGAAGACCGTGCAGTCGCTGTGGAGCATCTTTTCCCAGATGCGCCGCGCGGTGGCGAGATTGCGCCCCTGAAACGAAATGCGCTCCATGCGCGCCAGCAGGTCGTCGGCCGCCGCGTCAGGCTGGACGACGAACGGCTCGACCGGCTCGCGAAGAAAACGGGATTTCGTCTTCATGCCGCCGATATTCTGCCACGGATATCCACGGACGCTGCCCATCCATCTGCGCGCGCGGGCTAGAAGGCGTAGCCGAGCCGCGCGAAATACGCGGCGCGATCGCGCGCGGCGACGGGGTCGTGCGTCCAGGCCACACCGGCGGTGAGGGTGACCCGCAGTGTGTAGGCGAGGATCGTATCGGTCGAGATCTCGCCGCCGACCGCGCGCCGAATCCTGTCGCCGCTGAACGACGCGTCCCACGCGGTGCCGGCGTCGACGAACGCGGCGCCATGCAGGGCGCGGACGAAGAACGGCCAGGTCCCGGCTCCGCGCTGCACGCGCAGGAGCGGGAAGCGCAGGTCGGCGTTGGCGACCGCCGCATGGGTGCCGATCACATCGTCGGGATCGAAACCACGCAGCAGACCGATGGCGCCGTTGCCGAAGTCGAATGCCGCCGGCAGCGGTCCGTTGCCCGCCGCGGAGAAGATCCGCTGGGCGACCGTGTCGCCGCGGCTGGAAGCGCCGGCAAGGCGCAGCGCCAGCACGGTGTGCCGCGACAGCACGCGCTGGTACAGCCGCGCGTCGAGCACCATGGCGGCGGCCGTCCCCGACGCCGGCCCCGTCGCGCGGCTGCCCTCGATGGCGGCCTCGACGGCGGCCCCTTCTTCCGCGCTGATGGAATACGCGAACAGGCGGCGGCTGTCGAACAGCCAGCCGCCACGCAGCGAGCGCAGATCCCGAGTCAGGCTGTGGCACGGCTCGGCGCAGATCGTGTCGTCGTGTTCGGCGTTGACGCCGGCCAGCAGCGTCTGACTCCACCTGATGTGCCGGAAGGGGAGCAGCGCGCCGGCGAACACCTGACGCATGCGCGTCTCTCCATCCCGGACCGGATCGGTGTCGTCGCCGTAGCTCGCAAACATGGTGGGGCGCCACCGATCGTACGCGTAGGAGGCGCTCCAGTCAGGACGGGCGCGCGCGGCGCTCCACGCCGCCCACGCCGAGTAAGTGTGCCGTCCGAGCGCATCCGACATCCCGGTGCTTACACCCAGCTGCGTTTCACCGGCGTCCGTCTGGGCGATCGGCTCCCAGTAGGTCGGCGCCAAGGTGCGCAGGGGAGCATACGACCGCGGCACGACCGCCGGCTGCTCCGCCGCTTCCGGTTGTTCGCGAACGCGGGAATTCCCCGGCAGGGGATCGGCGGATCTATCCGACGGCGAACGCAGAAGGAACGCGGGCGGCAGCGAATACAGGTCGTAGCCGCCGGCAGAATAGCCGATGTAGACGAGCGATCCGTCAGGCGCGATTTCCGGCGCCTGCGCACCCGAGAGCGAGTCGGTGATCTGGCGCACCGCACGGGTCGCCACGTCGACGGCAAACACGTTGAACGGCGCGTCGCCGGGGTCGGCGGCAAACAGGATCGTGCGGCCGTCCGCGCTCCATGACGGGGTGATCAGTCTGGCGTCGGCGCGGCGAACGAGCGTCTGCAGCGACCCATCGGCGGGATTCACCAGCACCAGTTCGTAGCCGCCGGCATGGCGGCGGCCGGCCACGAGACGGGCGCCATCGGGCGACCAGCGCGGCCCGCTGAAGTCCGATGCCTCGTCGTCGATCAGCACGCGCGGCGGTGTGTCGCGCGCGCGCGGATCGAAATCGAGGAGCGCGAGTATGTGGCGGCCGGGCCGGAGCGCGACGCAGGCGATGCGGCGTCCGTCGGGCGAGACGTCCGGCTGCGCGGCGCGCGCCTCGTGGGTGAGCTGGATGACGGCGCCGCCGTTTCGCGGTACGGCATACAAGTCCGACAGCAGCGCGACTGAACGCACGAGGGCGACTTGATCGAACACGACCCAGTCGCCGCTGACGCTGGTGCGATCGCCGGCGACGCGCCAGGCAAGCCGGTCGCGTTCGCCGTTGCGCAAACGCAACAGCGCCGGAAACCCGTCGGCGTTGCTGGTGGAGTAGTAGATCCAGCCGTCGGCGGCGACGCGCGGCGCGGCGACGACGAACCCGTCAGTGGTCAGCCGCCTTGCAGCGGCATCGGTCGTGCTCTGCGCACCCGCGGGGCTGGCGCGCCACGCCGCGAAGTCGCGCCAGAGCGTCCCGACTGATTTGCCGAACACCTGATGAAACGCGCCGGCGCCAAAGAGCGGCAGGCGTCCGGCAGTCGCATCGGCCAAGGCATCGATTCGCGCCGGGCCGAACCGATCCGACAGGTATTGATGGAAGTAGGCGCCGTAGGCGTACGCCGAGTTGCCGCCCGGCCAGTCGTCGAGGCCGCCGTTCGCCCGGTCGATCGGCGCGAACCGCCCCTGCCGCGCGGCGGTGTCGACAATGGCGCGGAAGTCTCCGGCGTCAATCCGCCCCTCGCCGGTCTGGCGGCTCTCCTCGTAGGTGGCGAGTCCTTCAATCTGCCAGATCGGCAGGAACTGGTTCGGAAAGACCAGCGGCGCCCGCCCGAACACGTGACGCACGCCATTCATGAACCCGCGTGACCGGTCCAGGTGCAGGATGTGTGTGTATTCGTGGGTGAAGACCAGCTCGAGCCAGTCGGTGGTGTTCCCGATCAGATCTTCCTCGAGCGGCGGCACCGCCGTCACCTCGATGGTGTCGTAGGGAAACGGCGTCGCCCACCCGTTGGCGACGTCGGTCTGATCGACCAGGATGACCTGCACCCGTCCGCGAGGCACCCCCAGCGACGCCTCGAAGCGACGGCGCACACGCTCGGCGATCGGCGCGAGCCGAGCGGCCAGAACTTCCTCTCCCTGGTGGGCGTGGATGTCGAAGTGTTCGGTCGGCCAGGTGCGGAACCGCAGCCGTGGGTCGTAGCGGGTGGCGGCGTCGGAAGGGGACGCTATGGCGACGACAGCCGCCAGCCCTGCCGCGCACGTGGCACGCAACAGCCAACGGCCGACACGCCGGCGCCACGGTGGTGCGGGCTCGTCACGGCTCCCCATCCGCCTCGTCCTTCAACTCGGCGAGCAAGGTCAAGGCCTGCATCGGGGTCAGGTGATCGACATCGAGGTCGCGCAGACGACGGCGGATCGGATCGTCGGCGCCGCCGGGCGCGGCGAAGAGTCCGAGCTGCCGCTGCGAGACGGTCGGCGAGCCGCTGAGCGACGGCCGGCCGCCGCGCGACAGCTCGTCGCGTTCGAGGCCGGCGAGAATCTCGCGCGCCCGCGCCACCACGGGCGGCGGCAGACCGGCGAGCCGCGCCACCTGGATCCCGTAGCTGCGGTCGGCGCGGCCGGGCACGACTTTTCGCAGCAGCACGAGGTCGTCCTTCCACTCCCGCACCACGACGTGGAAATTGACGACCGACGGCAGCGCGTCGGCGAGATCGGTCAGCTCGTGGTAGTGCGTGGCGAAGATGGTCTTCGGCCGCGCGCGCGGATTCGTGGCGAGATGCTCAGCCACCGCCCAGGCGAGGCTCAGGCCGTCGAAGGTCGCGGTGCCGCGGCCGATCTCGTCGAGGATGACCAGGCTGCGCGAGGTCGCCGAGTGCAGGATGTTGGCCGTCTCCTGCATTTCGACCATGAACGTCGACTGGCCGCGCGCCAGGTTGTCGGAGGCGCCGACGCGGGCGAACAGGCGGTCGACGATCGGCAGCTTGGCGGTGCGCGCCGGCACGAACGAGCCCGCCTGCGCCATGAGACAGAGCAACGCGCACTGCCGCAGGTAAGTCGACTTACCGCCCATGTTGGGACCGGTGAGCACGACGAGCTGCTGCGAGACGCCGTCGAGCGCGACGTCGTTGGGGACGAACGCGTCGGCGACGTGCCGTTCGACCACCGGATGACGCGCGTCCGCGGCGATGAGCTCGTCGCCGGCGTGCATCAGCGGCTTGGTGTAGTTGTGGAGCGACGCCGTCTCGGCCAGCGCCGCGAGCACGTCGAGCGCGGCGAGCCCGCGCGCCGTGTCCTGGACGCGCGGCGCCTCGGCGGCGACGCGCCCGCGCAGCGCCTCGAAGATCTCGACCTCGCGCTCGGCGATCCGCTCGTCGGCGCCGAGCACCTTCTCTTCGTATTCCTTCAGCGCCGGCGTGATGAAGCGCTCACCGCCGGCGATGGTCTGCTTGCGATGGTAATCGGCCGGTACGCTGCCGAGGTTCGATTTCGAGATCTCGATGTAATAGCCGAAGACGCGGTTGAACCGGATCTTGAGCGATGCGATGCCGGTGCGCGCGCGCTCGGCCGCCTCCATCTCGGCGATCCGCTGCTTGCCGCCGCGGCTGATGCCGCGCAGTTCGTCGAGCTCCGGGTCGACGGCGTCGCGGATCACGCCGCCGTCGCGCGCCACCGCCGGCGGCTCGTCGACGAGGGCGTGCTCGATCGCGTCGCGCACGTCGGTGAGATCGTCGAGTCCGGCGACCAGGCTCCTGACGAGCGGCGCCTGGAACTCGACCAACTGCAGGCGGGCGCGGGGCAGCGCCGCGATCGACTGTTTCAGCGACACCAGGTCGCGCGGCCCGGCGGTGCCGAGCGCGGCGCGCGCGACCAGGCGCTCGAGGTCATGGATCCCCTTCAGCGTCTCGCGCAGCTTGGCGCGCGCGGTGGCGCGAAAGGCAAAGTCCTCTACGGCGTCGAGCCGATCCTGGATCCGCTCGAGCGCGACCAGCGGCCGGATCAGCCAGGCGCGCAGCAGCCGCCCGCCCATCGGCGTGATCGTGCGATCGATGCCGTGCAGCAGCGATCCCGTCCGCCCGCCGTCGGCCGACTCGATCACCTCGAGGTTGCGGAGCGTGATCGGATCGATGAGCAGACAGTCGGCGCCGGTGCGGTAACTGACATCGCGGACGTGCGCCAGATCCGCCTTCTGCGTCTCGCGGAGGTACTGCACCAGCCCGCCGGCCGCCGAGACCGCTGAGGGGCGATCGTCGAGGCCGTAGCCCTGCAGCGACTGCGCGCCGAGCTGTGCCAGCAGCGTCCGCCGCGCCGTCGCGTACTCGAACGTCCACGGCTCGGCCGTCGTCACCCGCGCCTCGATCTGCGCATCCGCCAGCAGCGCCGCCGCGGCGTCGAAGCCGACCGGCACCAGCACCTCGCGCGGACGCAGCACCGCCAGCTCGTCACGCAGCGCCGACCGCCCCTCGTCCCCGGCGTACTCCGCGGTGCTGAACTCGCCGGTCGAGAGATCGAGCAGCGCCGCGCCGAACCCGGGGCCCGGATGCGCGGGCACGAGCGCCAGCAGGAAGGCGGGCTCACGCGCGTCGAGATAGCCGTCGTCGGTGAACGTGCCGGGTGAGACGACCCGCACGACCTCGCGGCGGACGAGGCCCTTTGCCTTCTTCGGATCCTCGACCTGTTCGACGACCGCAACGCGAAAGCCCTTGCGCACCAGCCGCGCGATGTAACCGTCGGCGGCGTGGAACGGCACGCCGCACATCGGGATCGCGCCGCCGCTCGCGTCCTTCGATCGCGACGTCAGCGTCAACTCGAGCGCGCGGGACGCGGTCAGCGCGTCCTCGTAGAACATCTCGTAGAAGTCGCCCATCCGGAAGAAGACGAGCGCATCACTGTACTGACGCTTGGCGTCGAAGTACTGCCGCATCGCCGGCGTTGCGCCGACCGGTTCGCTGGACGTACTGGAAGGGGTCGGAGAGGACATCGGCGGGACTGCGGCGAGTATAACATTGCGGAATTGACGATCCTCTCGCTCGACACATCGTCAGCATCGGGCAGCGCGGCGATCCTGCGCGACGGCGCGATCCTGGTCGAACGCCGCGGCGACGCCGCGCGCACGCACGGCGAACGCCTGCCGCGCGAGCTGATGGATCTGCTCGACGCCGCCGGCCTTCGGCTCGACGAGATCGATCGGTTCGCGGTCGCGATCGGACCAGGATCGTTCACCGGGCTCCGCATCGGCATCGCCACCGTGCAGGGGCTCGCCCTCGCGGCCGGCAAGCTCGTCACGCCGGTCTCGACCTTCGATGCGCTGCGGATCTCGGCCGGCCTTTCCGACACCGCGATCGCCGTGTGGATCGATGCGCATCGCGGCGAGGTGTTCGCGATGCTGTACGGCGCGGACGGCCGCGTCCAGCACGAGCCGACCTCGCTGCCGCCCGACGCCACCCTCGATGCGTGGGCGCTGGCGCTGGCGCCGCTCTCCTCCGTGCGCTTCGCGGGGGACGGCGCCGTGAAATACCGCGACGCGATCGAGCGCCGGATCGGCGGCGCTGCCACGATCGCGCCGGCGGTCCCGCCGCTGGCGGCCGTGATCGCGTCGATCGCCGACGCCGCACCCGACCGTGGCGTGCGCCCCCACGCCGTGGCGCCCCTCTATGTCCGCCGCTCGGATGCCGAGCTGGCACGTGACCGGCGCCGCCGGGGCGGCGCTTGAGATGCGGCTCGATCGTCTCCGGGCGCCCGCTGCCGACGCCGACCTCGACGCCGTCGTCGCGCTCGAGCAGGAGTCGTTCACGAATCCCTGGTCGCGAGAGACCCTCGTCTGGGAATTGACCCATTCGGACGTCACACGCGTCTATCTTCTTAGGGACGCACAAGATCGGGCGATTGCCTTTTGCATCGCCTGGGTCATCTTCGATGAACTGCACCTCAACACGCTGGCTGTCAGCCCGGCCCACCGGCGGCGCGGCCTGGGGACCTTCATGCTCCGCGCGGTCATGGCGGAGGCCGCGGGGGAGGGGGCCCGCCGCGCCACACTCGAGGTGCGCGAGTCCAACGTCGCCGCGCTCCAACTCTACGGACGGCTGGGATTTTCGGTGTCGGCTCGCCGACGCGGGTACTACGCGAATCCGCCCGAAGACGCCTTGATTCTGTGGCTGGAGGAGTGGTAGGGTGCGGTTATGAATGCCCTCGCGTAGTTCATTTTCCAGGAGGCGGAAATGACGACAGAGTTCGACGAGATGAAGAAACAGTTGCTGGACAGCAACGACGAGTTCCGCCAACTCGCCTCACAGCACCACGACCTGGACGAACAGATTCACAATCTCGCCACCCGCCAGTACCTCTCAGAGCCCGAACAACTCGAAGAAGTCACCCTCAAGAAGCGCAAGCTCCAGCTGAAGGATCAGATGGAAAGCATGCTGCGCCATCTCCGGCTGCCTGAGCCGATGCACGCATCGCCGCGCTAAGCCATATACAATCGAGCCAGCACAGGCCGGTCTATCGGAGGCCGGCCTTTTCTTTTGAACAGATGAAAATCGACAAGGCTGCCGCTCCCTTCGTAGCCGGTGCGCTGGTGCCGGCCGCCGTCCTCGCCGGCTCGAAACGCTACGGGTGGGCCGCCGGGTTCGCCGCGCTCGGCGCGTTCTTCGCGTATTTCTTCCGCGATCCCGAACGCGTGGTGCCGCAAGACGAAGGGCTGGTTGTCTCGCCGGCGGACGGCAAGGTCATGATCGCCGGACCGTCGGACGGCCGCTGGAGTCCGCCCGGCGAGTGGCAGCAGATCACGATCTTCCTGTCGCCGATGGACGTCCACATCAACCGCACCCCGGTCGACGGCGTCGTCTCGAGCGTTGCCTACCGGCCCGGCACGTTCCTGCCGGCGTACAAGGAAGACGCCAGCGGCAACGAGCTCAACGAGATCTGGCTCGATCATCACGGCGAGCCGGTCGTCGTGCGGCAGATCGTCGGCGTCCTGGCCCGCCGTATCGTGTGCCGGGTCGCCGAGGGGCAGCGGCTGCAGCGCGGTGAGCGCATCGGGCTGATGAAGTTCGGCTCCCGCATGGACGTGTTCCTGCCGTCGCGCGCGGAACTCGTCGTGCAAGTCGGACAGCAGGTCGTTGCCGGCGAATCCGTGCTCGCACGCCTCCACCCGCAGGGCGAAGGCTGGTGATGAACCCGCTCACGCGGCGGCGAGAGGATCGCCCGGAGCGGTTCCGCCGGGGCGTCTACCTGCTGCCGTCGATGATGACGGTGTCGAACCTGTTGTGCGGGTACGCCTCCCTCGTGTATTCCACGCGCGGGGATTTCGATACCGCCGCGGTGCTGATCGGCGTGGCGATGGTCGTCGACACGCTCGACGGCTATTTCGCGCGGTTGACGCATTCGCAATCGGCGTTCGGCGCCGAACTCGACTCGTTGGCCGACGTGGTGTCGTTCGGTGTGGCGCCGGCGATCCTGGCGTTCACCTGGGGACTCTGGCCGCTCGGCCGTTTCGGCTGGGCCGCCGGCTTCGTCTATGTCACGGCGGCCGCCGTGCGGCTGGCGCGGTTCAACATCCAGGGCATGACGGCCAGCGACAAGCGCTATTTCGCGGGCCTGCCGAGCCCGGCCGCCGCGTCGGTGACCGCCTCGACGGTGTTTCTCTATCCCTGGGGAGTGCAGGACCCGCGGATCGCGGCGCTGGCCCTACCGATGCTGCTGCTGCCAGGGTTTCTCATGGTCAGCACAATCCGGTTCCGCAGCGTCAAGGCGATCGACCTCGGCTGGCGCCGTTCGCCGGTCTGGCTGCTCGCAGGCTCGGTCGTCATCGCCGCGATCGTGATCCACCCTCGCATCGCGCTGGTGGTGCTCTCGTACACCTATGTGCTGGCGGCGCTGGTCATTTTTATCTACGGCCGGCTGCGGCGGCGGCCGCCAGCCACGGCGGCTGCGCCGGCAGGGCCGCCTCCGGCCGACGTGTGATGATCCCGCGCCTCAGGCGCGACCGGCGTCCGGACCCGCGGTAATCGGCAGCCGGATCGTCACAGTGGTGCCGGCCCCCTTCAGGCTGCGGACGGCGATCGTTCCGCCGCTCAGCTCGACATTCCGTTTGGCGATCGGCAGACCCAGGCCGGTGCCGGTCGACTTGGTGGAGAAATAGGGCTCGAAGACGCGCGCCAGCGCCTCCGCGTCCATGCCGACGCCGGAGTCCTCGACGTCGATCACCACCCAGCCGCCGTCGACGTGCGCGGTGAGCCGCAGGCGTCCATCGCCCGGCATGGCGTGGAGCGCGTTTTCGACGACGTTGGCGAGCGCGCGCGCGGCGAGCGTGCGATCGATCAGCACCATCGGCAGCGGCGCGGCGACCTCGTTCTGCAACAGGATGCGCCCGGCGAGCGGCACTCGGTACGGCTCGACCACGTCACGGACGATCACCACCGGATCGACCGGCTGCCGGCGCGCGGTCGGCGACGAGGCGAAGCTCGAGAACTCCGCAGCGATCTGCCGCAGCAGCCGCACCTGCCCGAGAATCGAGTCGACGCAGCCTTCGAGCACCGGCCCCATCGGTTCGCCGCGGTCGGCGTGCACGCGGCGCAGGTGCTCGGCCGAGAGCTGGATCGGCGTCAGCGGGTTCTTGATCTCATGCGCGACCTGGCGCGCCATCTCGGCCCATGCCTCGAGACGGTGCGTCTTTTCGAGCTGGCCGCGCTGCGCCTTCAGCTCCGCCGCCATGCCGTTGAAGGCATCGACCAGCCGTCGCAGCTCGTCGGACGAGCGCACCGCGATGCGCGCGTCGAAGTCGCCGCGGGCGATGCGTCGCGTCGCCCGCGTCAGCTGGCGGATGGGATCGGCGATGCGCTCCGCCATCGACAGGCCGATCGCCGCGCCGAGCAGGATGAAGAACAGCGCCGCCAGATGGATCCCGCGATCGAGGTCGTCGATCTCGCGCTCCACCTCGTGCTGGCGCAGCGCCAGCGGGACCGTCAGCACCGCGTTACGCGTGCCGGATCGGATCGGCGCCGCCGCCAGCATGTAGGACACGTCGCCGATGCGGTCTTCGGCGACGATGCTCGGCAGCCGCTGCAGCACGATCGCGCGGTAGATCGGCTCAGGAGTCCGGGTCGGCAGCAGCCCCGAGGCGAACAGATCGCGCTCGCTCGTCGCCGCGAGGCCCGCGCCGTAGAACACGTTGACGTCCTGGTTGATCAGCTGACTGATCCACACCATCAGGTCGTCGCCGAACGCGATCACCCCTTCGCTGCGCGCCAGCTGCTCGGAGTCCTCGATGACCCGCTGCGCGACCGCGGCCGTGCGCGCGGCCTCTCCCTGGATGTCGGTCATCAGCAGGCCGGCGAAGTAGGTGCGGACCACCAGCGCCAGGGTGAGGACCGGGACGATCGACGCGAGCACGAACGCGAGAAACAGCTTGCGGTAGAAGCTGGCCCGGATTTCCCGCAGCAGCGACCGCCCGGTCTGCGGGCGGGCGCGCGCCAGGCGGGCGAAGAGCGCGGCCGCCATCAGCAGCGCCACGTAGAGCACCGCCGCCAGCGTGGTCAGTTCCGCGAGCCGGACGAAGTGATCGAAGACCGTCGGGAGGGGATAGCCAAGCGCGTAGATGAACTGGCGATCGTTGGCGAAGTAGACGTGGTACGACCGGCCGCCTTTCGACGCCACCGTCCAGAACGGCTCGCGCGATCGATAGACGCGCGCGAACGTCGCCGGGTCGAGCTCCCACGATTCCCGTCCCGAGCTGTAGATCGTCGTCAGCCCCCAGCCGTAGGCGACGAACTCGACTTCGCCCTCCGGTAGCCCCTCCGGCGGCACGCCCGCGCCAACCAGCACGTCGAGATACGCCGACTGTGAACTGATGAACGGCAGCGTGCGGTAGTCGAAGACGACATGGGCGACGAGCGTGGCGATCGGACGCCCGTCGACGCAGACGCTGCGCTGCGCGTGCAGGGTGTTGCGCTCCTGCGCGCCGCCGAACGACTGCGCCTCGCCGACGACTTCCCAGCGGCAGTCGACGGGCCCGCTCGGCACCTGTTCGAGCGCCGACTCCGGGAAATTGAGGGCGAAGCGGCTGAGCAGTGCGCCCTGCGTGTCGTAGAGCTCGACGTCGCTGGTGAGCCGGAGGCGCGCCAGCACGGTCTGGTTCCAGATCTCGAAGGCGACCTCGGTCTTGGCGCCCTCCGGCGGAAGCCGCGCCTGCCCGGCCGCTCGGGCGATCAATGCGGCGAGGGGCAACCGGTCGATCTGCGCATCCGCTTCTTCGAGGTGCGCCTGGAGCACCTGCGGATGCGACATCGCCTGGACGGCGTAGCCGCGCTCGGGCGCGGCGATGAGCTGCTGCAGCGCGCGATCCGCATAGAAGTGCACCGTCGGATAGACGAGCAGCGCCGGCAGCAGGAAGGCCATGAAAAGCGCGAGGAGCCTCGACGCCACCGTCGCGCGGCGGTACCAGCCGGCCAGCCGCGGCGTCACCAGCGCGGCGAATGCGCAGACGATCGCGCCGAGCAGCACCGCCGCCGGCGGGATCCCCCAGCCGCGCCGCGCCGCCGCGATCGCGACGGCGGCGGTCGGCATCACCCAACAGGCGGCGGCCCACGCGTGCCACGACGACGCGCGCCGCGGCAGGCGCCAGCGGACGGCCGCCGCGACACAGGCGATCGCACCCAGCCACAGCACGGCCGCGTGACCGAGCACGATCGCGGCGAGGATGGCGATTCGGGCCGGCGCCCACGGATGCAGCGAGAAATGCGTGAGATCGACGCCGGCCGGATCCATGCTGCGGCCGAGGATTCGCTCGAATTCGACGAGCAGCGCCGCCAGCAGCACGCCAGCGGCCAGCTGCGCCACGACGAACCCGATCACCCTGCCGGACGGCGATCGGCGCCACGTCCGCAGCGAGAGCCGCATCCGCACGAGCGCCGACGCCAGCGTCGCGGCCAGCGCCGCGGCGGTCCCCGACGCAAGACACAGCCGCGCCGCGCTGCGCGCGACGCCGCCGCGCGCCCACGGCGCAATCGCAACCGCGGCCCAGAAGACGGCGCCGGCGCCCAGGATCACCAGCACGAGCGCGGCGGTAAACCGGAGCTCGCCGGCCGTGTCGCGCGCGGCGCCGCGCCGGTCGAGCAGCGGTCCGGCGAGGAGCAGGATCGTGACGGCGAACGCGATGAGCGCGGCCGACGCGGCCGTCCGACGCAGGTTCCGGCGCGCCTCGCTCAGGTCGGCGAGGCCCGCTGATGCGTCGAACAGCGGCGAACTATCCGCCGCCCGCACCTGGAACGACACGATCTGCGGATCGGGCGTGGAAGACGAGGGCTGCGGCAGCCGCAGCGCGACCGGCGCCGGCGTCGAATCGAGTGTGTAGACCGCGACGCCGAGCCCCGCCGCGGTCGGGGCCGGCGCCACGGCGTCTTCGACCGCCACGGCGCCCAGGCGCTGCCCCTTGCCCGCCTCGGCAATCGGCTCGACGTAGACGAGGCGCAGGCCGAGCGGTGTGGAGCTGACGAACACCGCCGCGGCGCCTCGCGTCCGCTCCGGCGGCAGGTCGGAGGCGCGGCCGGCCCACGCACGCGGCACGCCGGCGTTGTCGTAGATGGTGAGCGCCACGACCGACTCGTCGCTGCTCGACGCCTGACGTACCCGCTGCGCCGCGTCGAACAGCGCGCGCGCGTGCGCGTCCGAGTCCGGACTCGCCGCCATCGCATCGCGCACGATCGGATCGCCGCTGATCGCCTGCGCCGCTCTGGTGACGTCCGCCGTCATGTCGGCGACGGAGGCCTGCACGCCCGCTGCGAGCCTGGCCGCCGCGGCGCTGTCGTCGACGCCGAACCGGTACAGTTCGAGACCGAAGCCGGCCAGCACGACGATCGCCGCGAGCCCGCAGCCGCCGGCGAACAGCCGGGCCGCGCTGACGCGCGCCGTCCCCGCGATGCGCGTCACGGCGGACGAGACAGGCGTCGGCGGATCGGTACGCGTGTCGGCCACGTGTTTCGAGGATACACTGAGTGTTTGACTGTGCCGGAGACGCCAGGACTGAAAGCGGCGCTGAAGCGGGGTGCCCTGATCGCCGCCGCCAACTGGCCGCTGGTGATCGTGCAGTTCGTGGCCGAGTCGAGCCTGAAGCTGATGCTCGCCGTGCCGATCGTCGGCGGCGCGTTCCTCGTGGCGCTGCTGCTCGACACGAGCCTGAGCGAACTGCTGCGCGGAGACGCGAAGGAGATCGTCATGGCGATCGTCGGCGCGCTGACGCAGAGCCCCGCCGCGCTGGCCGCCTTTCTGGCGGCCGGGCTCCTCGTCCTGGTGGGCGGATCGATCGTCACCTTCGTCGTCAAGGCGGGCACGATCGCGCTGCTCGCGCAGGCGGAGCGCGGCGCCGGCGCGATCGAGCGGCCGCCGCTCCGGCTGGAGGCGCTCCGCCGCGCCGCGGTGGTCGCGATCGAGCCGTTCGTCGACGGCTGCCGACGCCTCTGGCGCCGCTACGTGCGCATCGGGCTCGGCCTGCTGTTCGTCTACGCCATCACCGGCGCCGCCTACCTTGCGCTGGTGCTCGGCGGCTACGCGCTCGCCGGCAACTCAGCGATCCTGCTCGGCTGGACGGCGGCCGCAGCCGCGGCCTCGAGCGTGCTCATCGTCTGGATCACGCTGGTCAATTTCTTCTATCTGATGACCCAGATGGTGGTGGCGGTCGAGGACGTCAGCGTCAGGGAGGGCGTGCGGCTGGCGCTGGTGTTCGTCTGGGGGCACCTGCGCGAAGTCGCCGCGGTGTTCGGCGTCGTGCTGCTCACCGTGCTGGTAGCGACGGCGGCCTCGATTCTCGCGACGGCTGGACTGGGGCTCATCGCCTTCGTGCCGCTCGTCGGGCTCGCGGTGCTGCCGCTGCAGTTGGCGGCGTGGCTGCTGCGCGGCATGGTGTTCGAGTACCTGGCGCTCGCGGCGCTTGGCGCGTACTTGTCGCACTACCGCTGGTATCACACCGCCCGCGCCTAGCGTTCGGAGTGTCGGTCTGATGAACTACGATTCGTTGCTGTCGCGCGCCGCCGGCCGCATGACGCACTCCGCCATCCGCAAGATGGGCACGCTGCTCACGCCCGGGCGCGACATCGTGTCGTTCGCCCCTGGGTACCCGGCACCCGAGACCTTCGCCTGGGACGAGTTCCGGTCGATTGCCACCGAGCTGCTGGCGAGCCGCGATGCCAGCATCCTGCAGTACGGTCCGACACGCGGCTACCGGCCGCTGCTCGAAGTGATTGCCGGCATCCAGCGGAGCCGCGGCATCGAGACCGCCATCGAAGACCTGCTGGTCACGACCGGATCGCAGCAGGGGCTCGACCTCGTCGCGCGCGTGCTTGTCGATCCCGGTGACGTCATCATCGTCGAGCTTCCCACCTACGTCGGCGCGATCACCGCCTTCCGCAACGCGCAGGCCTCGCTCGTCGGCGTCCCGCAGGGGCCCGACGGCATCGACCTCGAGGCGCTCGACACAACGTGCGCGCGGCTCCTCGCCGAGGGGCGCCGCGTGAAATTCCTCTACGTCGTCCCGAACTTCCAGAACCCGACCGGGCTGCTCGTCGGCCTCGACAAGCGGCGCCGGCTGCTCGAATGGTCGGAGCGCCGCAACGTGCTCGTCGTCGAAGACGATCCGTATCGTGATCTCTACTTCGAAGACTCGGCCTCCGAGCAGGACGTCCGGCCGATCAAGGCCGAGGACGGCGGCGGACGGGTCATCTACTTGAGCAGCTTCTCGAAGACGCTCGCGCCCGGCTACCGCGTCGCCTGGATGGCGGCGGCGCCGCCGCTCGCCGCGAAGCTCGAGATGGCCAAGCAGTCCGAGGATCTGATGGCCGGCTCGCTCGACCAGCGCGTGGTCTACGAGGCGTGCCGGCGCGGCGTCCTCGATCGGCAGATCCCGATGCTGCGCCGTCACTACGCGGCCAAGCGCGACGTCATGCAGCAGGCGCTGACGCGCCACCTCGGTGATCTGGCGCGGTGGCCGAAACCACGCGGCGGCTTCTTCCTGTGGTTGACCCTGCCGGCCTCGATCGACGCCGATCGCATGCTGGCTCGCGCGATCGAGGAAGGGGTGATCTACGTGGTGGGTGAGGCCTTCTACGTCGACGGCCAGGGACAGAACACGGCGCGGCTCTCGTTTTCGGCGCCGACGCCCGAACGGATCGAGATCGGCGTCAGCCGCCTGGCCCGCGTGCTGCGCGGCGAACTGGCAGCACCGGCGACAGGGCCCGCAGCTGTAGACCCGGGAGGGTCGTGAGCGGCACGAGCAGCGGATCCTTCAGCACCACCGGCCACTCGATGGCGTCGAACGGCTGCGCCGGCGGATCGCCGATCAGCTGCAGCCGCAGCAGGATCTTCGCGGTTGGCTGCAGCTCCGGATCGGTCAGAAAGGGAGGCCCCGGCAGCGCGGTGAGATCCGCGAGCGGCACCAGCGCAGCTTCGCCGGCCGGCGCGAATTTCGTCAGGTTCCACTCGTTGGTCAGCCCGCCCGTCACCACGAACACCGCCGGCCCCTCGACCGAGTCGACGATCGCCGGCGGCAGGTGCGGCGCCATTTCCCCCGGCAGTGGCAGCGCGCCGGCCTTGTCGCCGTTGCGATCCCAGAGCATCTGCAGCTGGTTGGCGCCGGTCGGCACGAAGACGATGTGGCCGGACACGAACACACCCAACGAACTCCGCTGACTCAGGCCGGCGTGCCACCGCTGGTTACCGTTGTCGCGGTCGAGCGCGCGGACGACGTTGTCGAGCGATGCGACGTAGACGCGGTCGTCGTCGACGGCCACCTGGCCGACGGCGAGCGCGCCGAGGCGAAAGGGCGGCCGCTCGTCTCCTTTCCGCCCGTCGAGCGAACGGAACCACTTGTCTCCGGTGCCGACGTAGACGCGTCCGCCGTACGCGGCAATCGCGGTGATGCCGCCGTCGAAAAAGCGGTCCCACACCTCGGAGCCGTCGGCCATCGACAAAGCGAGGACGCGTCCGTCGGTTGCGCCGGTGTAGACGCGTCCAGCGTCGAGCGAGGCGGAGAGCGTGATCCCCCCCGCATCGTGTCGCCAGGCGACCTCGCCGGTGGCCGCGTGGATCGCGATGACCTCGGTGTCGGTGATCGCGAGCAGCCAGCCGGTCCGCGCGAGCAGGGGAGCCGACGTTTTCGTCCGCGGCAGAAGCCAGGCGCTTCGCCCGGTGTCCGCATGAAGCGCCTCGATCGCGTCGCCGCCCGCCAGGATGAGGAGATCTCCCTCGACTGTCATCGGCAGGGAGACGTCTTTGTTCTGGCGCCAGAGTTCGCGGCCGTCCCGCGCGTCGCGGGCCTGGAGCACACCGGCGGCGTAGGCGAGGTAAATGCGCGTGCCGTCGCTGACCGGTCCGGCGCTGACGGGGCCGTCGAGCGGCACCGACCACCACTGCGCAAGCGGCAACCTCGGAGGCGGCGGACGGTCGGCGGCCGCGACGCGGCCGGCGACGATCGCGATCAGCAGTGCGGCGAGCGCAAATGCCCTACAAGATATGGTGGTGGCGGCGCGCCGCACACCTTATAATAGCGCTTCAGGCATCGGGTGATCTCGTGATCGGGTGATTGAATGATCTCGGCAGATCACTTGATCACCCGATGACCTGATCGCCCGATCACCCGATCTTCCTGTGGCACATCAAACCATCGTCGTTCTCGACTTCGGATCGCAGTTCACGCAGTTGATCGCGCGCCGCTTGCGGGAGCTGTCGGTCTACTCGGAAATCCTTCCGTACAACACGCCGATCGCCGACATTCGCGTCAGGAACCCGGTCGGCATCGTGCTGTCGGGCGGTCCGCGGAGCGTGCGCGAGCCGTCGGCGCCGCGGTGCGAGCCCGGGGTGTTCGAGGCGGGCGTGCCGGTGCTCGGCATCTGCTACGGCATGCAACTCATGACCGACGCGCTCGGCGGAGAGGTCGCGCCGGCGCCGCAGCGCGAATACGGGCACGCGATCGTCCGCGTCGAGGCGCGGGCGCCGATGCTGGCGTCGATCGCGCCGGAGCTGCGCGTGTGGGCGAGCCATGGCGACTTCGTAAAAACGGTGCCGGCCGGGTTCACCGTCACCGCGACGAGCGCCAACGCGCCCGTCGCCGCGATGGCCGACGAAGCGCGGCGGTACTACGCGCTGCTGTTTCACCCCGAGGTCGCGCATACCGATCGGGGGACGGAGATTCTGCGCAACTTCGCCTTCGACATCTGCGGCTGTACCGGCGACTGGACGATGGCGTCCTTCGTGCAGGACACGGTGGAATCGGTCCGGCGGCAGGTCGGCGACGGGCGCGTCGTGTGCGGACTGAGCGGCGGCGTCGACTCCACTGTGGCGGCGCTGCTCATCCACCGGGCGATCGGCGATCGGTTGACCTGCATCTTCGTGGACAACGGCGTGATGCGCCTCGACGAGGCGGCGCAGATTCGCACGCGCTACGAGAAACTGCGCCTGCCGCTGGTGTTTGCCGACGCGACGGATTTGTTCCTCGGCCGTCTGGCTGGTCTCACCGATCCGGAACAGAAGCGGAAAATCATCGGCGCCGCGTTCATCGAAGTGTTCGAAGCCGAAGCCAAGAAGCTGGAGGCGCAGCAGGGCGGGTTCGATTTTCTCGCGCAGGGAACGCTGTATCCGGACGTGATCGAGAGCGTCTCGGTGATCGGGCCGTCGCACGTGATCAAGAGTCATCACAACGTCGGCGGATTGCCGGAGCACATGCGCTTCACGCTCGTCGAGCCGTTGCGCCAGCTCTTCAAGGACGAAGTCCGAGCCGTCGGCCAGGAGATGGGGCTCGAGGACGAGTTCGTATGGCGTCAGCCGTTTCCCGGACCAGGGCTGGCGGTCCGGATCCTCGGCGAGATCACGCCGTCGCGGCTGGACCTGCTCCGTCACGCCGACGCGATAGTGTCGGAAGAAGTGAAGCACGCCGGCTGGTACCGGCGGCTCTGGCAGTCGTTCGCGGTGCTGTTGCCGGTGCAGAGCGTCGGGGTGATGGGGGACGCGCGCACCTATGAGTACACGGCCGCGATCCGCGCCGTCGACAGCAAGGACGGCATGACCGCCGACTGGGCGCGGCTGCCGCATGAGCTCCTCGCGTCGATCTCCTCGCGCATCGTCAACGAGGTGAAGGGCATCAACCGCGTGGTCTACGACATCAGCAGCAAACCGCCTTCGACGATCGAGTGGGAATGACCTTCGTCCTTCGAGATTGACGATGGCGGCCGAATTCGTTCACCTCCATCTGCACTCCGAGTACTCGCTGCTCGACGGCGCCTGCCGGATCGAGGAACTGCTCGACAAGGCGGTCGAGCTCAAGATGCCGGCGATGGCGATCACCGAGCACGGGAACATGTTCTCGTCGGTGGTCTTCCACGACCAGGCGCGCAAGCGCGGCATCAACCCGATCCTCGGGTGCGAAGTCTACGTCGCGCCGGGCGACCGCCGCACCAAGAGCGGGTCGCCGGGCGAGACCGCCAACCATCTGGTGCTCCTGGCCGAGACCAACGAGGGGTATCACAACCTGATCAAGCTGGTCTCGTCGGGCTACACGGAGGGCTTCTACTACAAGCCGCGCATCGACAAGGCGCTGCTGGCGCAGCACGCGAAGGGGCTGATCGGCCTGAGCAGCTGCCTCAAGGGGGAGGTCGCGACCGGCATCCGCACCGAGCAGCAGCACAAGGCGATCGCCGCCGCGGCCGCCTATCGCGACATTCTGGGGCGCGACAACTTCTTCCTGGAGATGCAGTATCAGGGCATCGACGAGCAGCAGATCGTCAACACCGGCCTGCAGCCGATCGCGCGCGACCTCGGCATCGATCTGGTCGTCACCAACGATGTCCACTATCTCAAGAACTCCGACTACAAGCCGCACGACATCCTGCTCTGCATCGGCACCGGCAAGACGGTCAACGACACCGACCGCCTGAAGTATCACGGCGACCAGTTCTTCCTGAAGACCGCCGAGGAAATGGCGCGCGTCTTCCCGGACCATCTCGACGCGATGCGGCGGACGGTGGAGATCGCCGCGCGCTGCCACGTCGATCTCTCGTTCAAGGAGAACTACCTTCCGAACTTCGAGGTCCCGGACGGTTTCACGCTCGACGAGTACTTCGAGCACATCGTCCGGCAGGGGTTCGAGATGCGGCTGGCGCGGCTCAGGGACCTGGCGACGCAGGGACGGCTGACCCACACCATCGACGAGTACGAGCGGCGGCTCTCGTACGAGATCGAGATGATCAAGAAGATGAAGTACCCCGGATACTTCTGTATCGTCTGGGACTTCATCCGCTATGCGCGCGAGCAGGGGATCCCGGTTGGCCCCGGCCGCGGCTCCGCAGCCGGCAGCTTCGTCGCCTACTGCCTGCGCATCACCGACGTCGACCCGATCGAGTACGACCTGATCTTCGAGCGCTTCCTCAACCCGGAGCGCGTCTCGCTGCCCGACATCGACATCGACTTCTGCGAGCGGCGGCGCGGCGAGGTCATCGAGTACGTGACGCGCAAGTACGGGCGCGAACAGGTCGCGCAGATCATCACGTTCGGGACGATGAAGGCGCGCGCGGTCGTCCGCGACGTGGCGCGCGTCATGGACATCCCCTACGCCGACGCCGACAAGGTGGCGAAGGCGGTCCCGCCGGCGCTCGACATGACGCTGGCCAAGGCCCTCGAAGAGAGCCCGCCGCTCAAGGAGATGGTCGAGAAGGACGAGCGGGTCAAGGAGCTGATCAGCGTCGCGCAGCGCCTCGAGGGGATGACCCGCCACGCTTCGGTGCACGCCGCCGGCGTCGTCATCGCGCCGCGGCCGCTGACCGAGTTCGTTCCCCTCTACAAATCGCAGAAGGACGAAATCGTCACGCAGTGGGCGATGAAGGAGGTCGAGCGCGTCGGCCTCCTCAAGATGGACTTTCTCGGCCTCAGCACGCTGACGCTGATCCAGGACTGCCTGGCGGAGATCAAGCGGACCGAAGGCGTCGATCTCGACATCGACGCGATCCCGCTCAGCGACGGCAAGACCTACAAGCTCTTCTCGGACGGGCAGACCTACGGCGTGTTCCAGTTCGAAAGCTCGGGCATGCGCGAGCTGCTGCGCAAGGCGAAGCCGGAGCGCCTCGACGATCTGATCGCGCTCAACGCGCTCTATCGTCCAGGCCCGCTCAAGTCGGGGATGGTCGACGACTTCATCTCGCGCAAGCAGGGAAAGACCGAGGTCAAGTACGAGCTGAAGCAGCTCGAGCCGATTCTCTCCGACACCTACGGCGTCATCGCCTACCAGGAGCAGGTCATGCGCATCGCCGCGGTGCTGGCCGGCTTCACGATGGGACAGTCGGACGTGCTGCGCAAGGCCATGGGCAAGAAGGATCCCAAGGTCATGGCCAAGCAGCGCGAGGCCTTCATGGAAGGGGCGCTGAAGAACGGCGTCAACGAGAAGAAGGCCAGGAAGATTTTCGACCTGATGGAGTTCTTCGCCGGCTACGGCTTCAACAAGTCGCACTCGACGACCTACGCGTGGGTCGCCTACCAGACCGCCTACCTGAAGGCGAACTACCCGTCGCATTTCATGTCGGCGCTGCTCACCATCGAAGCGGCCAACACCGACAAGCTGGCGATGTATCTCGGCGAGTGCCGCGACCTGGGTATCCCGATCCTGCCGCCCGACATCAACACCAGCCAGCTCGCGTTCACCGTCGAGCGAGGACAGGCCGGCGTGATGACCGGCACTGCAGGAAGCGACGCCACGGCCTCCGTCGGGCAGGGCGTGAGCGCCTCGGCACAGGGCGGGAGCCCGTTCTCGGCGAACCCGCCCGTCCGCTTCGGCCTGTGCGCCGTCAAGAACGTCGGCGAGGGCGCGATCCTCTCGATGCTGGCGGTGCGCGCGGAGAAGGGCAGAATCGAGTCCCTGTTCACACTGTGCGAACAGGTCGACCAGCGGCTCGTCAACAAGCGGCCGCTCGAGAGCCTGGTCAAGGCCGGCGCCTTCGACGATCTCGCCGCCGGATCGATCGCCCAGCGCCGGGCGCGGCTCTTCGCCGCGGTCGACAAGGCCGTCGAGCACGGCAGCCGCCGCCAGCGCGATCGTCAGGACGGCCACGTCTCGCTCTTCGGCGGCGACGAGGAGGGGGGCGACGCGGCGATTCCGCTGCCCGAGGCGGCGGCGTGGAACGACGCGCAGCAGCTGGCGTTCGAGAAAGAGGCGCTCGGCCTCTACATGTCCGGCCATCCGCTCGAGCGCTTCAGCGACGAGCTGAAGACGTTCGGCGCCCAGCGCCTCGGTGATCTGACGCAGTCGCTCGCCGACGTCTGGATCGCCGGCATCGTCAGCGGCCTGCGTCCGCTCAAGACCAAGAAGGGCGATCGCATGGCGGTATTCATGGCCGACGACATCGCCGGCGGCGTCGAAGTGGTGGTCTTTCCCGAGGCCTTCGGCAAGCACGGCCACCTGGTGGTCGCTGACGCCATGCTCCTGGTGCGCGGCAAGTACGAGCGCGACGACGAATCCGCCCGCCTCGTCGCCAGCGAACTGCAGCCCATCTCGATGCTGAAGGAGCGGACGACGCGGGAGGTGGTCATCCACCTGCGGGCGCCGTCCCGGGGGGTGCTCGAAGCGCTGGCCGAGCTGCTGTCGCGCCACCGCGGGGATCGCCGCGTCTGCCTCGAGCTCGACACCAAGCGGAATGGCCACCCGGCGCTGCGCGTCCACGCCGACGTCGCGCAACGGGTGAGGCCTTCGGAAAAGCTGGTCGAGGAAGTCGAACGGCTATGCGGCGCGGGCACGATAGAGTTGCGTTGACGCCAGGTCCGAAGCGCCGGGCGGCGGTCGTGCGGGTCGGGCACTCGGCGTCGACGGGATTACGCGGTGGCCGGGCCTGCAGGTCCGGCATGGAAGCGGACAGCCCGGACCTTCGGGTTCGGCGGGGTAGGACGAATGCCTGAACTGCTGGAATTCGAAGAGCCGGTGGGAGTGCTGCTGAAGGAGATCGAAGCGCTCAGCATGCTTCCCAAGACGGCGGAGCGTGAGAAATCGATCGACTCGCTGCGGCGGCGCGCGGACGAGATCCGGGGCGAGCTGTTCAGGAATCTGACGCCGTGGCAGCGCGTCCTGGTGGCGCGGCATCCCAACCGGCCCAATACGCTCGACTACATCGAGCGGCTGTTCACCAACTTCGACGAACTGCACGGCGATCGCCGCTTCGCCGACGATCATGCGATCGTCGCCGGGCTTGCCGAGCACCGCGGGCGGCCGGTCGCGGTCGTCGGCCACCAGAAAGGGCGCGACACCAAGCAGAAGATCTTCCGCAACTTCGGCTACGCGCGGCCGGAGGGCTACCGCAAGGCGCTGCGCGTGATGCGCCTCGCCGAGAAGTTCTCGCGGCCGATCGTGGTGTTCATCGACACGCCGGCCGCCTACCCGGGCATCGAGTCCGAGGAGCGCGGCGTGGCCGAAGCCATCGCCGTCAACCTGCGCGAGATGATGCTGATCGAGGTGCCGATCGTCGTGATCGTCTGCGGCGAGGGCGGCAGCGGCGGCGCACTCGGGATCGCCGTCGGCGATCGCCTGCTGATGCAGGAATTCTCGGTCTACAGCGTCATCCCGCCCGAGGGCTGCGCCGCCATCCTGTGGCGCGACGCCAACCGGAAGGTCGAGGCCGCGACCGCGCTGAAGATCACCGCGCCGGATCTCGTGGCGCTCGGGCTCGTCGACGCGATCATCCCGGAGCCGCAGGGGGGGGCCCACAACGACTACGACGCGGCAACCGCGCTCGTCGATCAGGCGCTGGCGGCCTCGCTCGACGAGCTGTCGGAGCTCGGCGTGCCCGAGCGTCTCGAGGCCCGCTACCAGAAGTTCCGCCGCATGGGAGACGTCGGGCTGGAGGATCCAGCCGCGTCCGCCGCCGGGACGCCTGGGCCGTCGCAGCCGACCGCTGAATGAAATCGATCCTGTGGGACCACCTGCCGTGCGATGACGCCGCCACCGAACGGCTCGCCGCGGCGCTGAACCTCCACCCGACGGTGGCGCGGCTGCTGTGCCTGCGCGGCCTCGGCGATCCCGACGCCGCCGGCCGCTTTCTGTCTCCGACCCTCGATCACCTGCACGATCCCTTTCTGCTCGCCGACATGCTGAAGGCCGTCGAGCGCATCGAACGGGCGCTGGCGAACAAGGAACGCATCGCCATCCACGGCGACTACGACGTCGACGGCATCACCTCCACCGTCATCCTGCGCCGCGCGCTCGAGATGCTCGGCGGGGAAGTCGTCCACTTCATCCCCGAGCGGCTGCGCGACGGCTATGGCCTGCAGCCGGCCGCCATCGATCGCCTCCACGCCGAGGGGGTCCAACTGGTGATCTCCGTCGATTGCGGCATCCGCGCCACCGAGGCGACGGCGCGCGCCCGCGAGCTCGGCGTGGATCTGATCATCACCGATCATCACGAGCCGGAAGGCACGCTGCCGCCGGCGCTGGCCGTGATCAATCCCAAGCGCGCCGACTGCCGCTATCCGGACAAGAACCTCGCCGGCGTCGGGGTCGCGCTGAAGCTCGTCCAGGCGCTGTGCGGCCGCGCCGATCGGGCGAAGTGGCTGCCGGCGTTCGTCAAGATCGCCGCGATCGGCACGCTGGCCGACGTCGTCCCGCTGGTCGGCGAGAACCGCGTCATCGCCAAGCTCGGGCTCGGATCGCTCAGCACCGGGCGTCACACGGTTGGCCTGCGCGCGCTGCTCGAGGCGTCAGGGCTGACGGGCAAGCGCATCGACAGTTATCAGGTCGGCTTCATCCTGGCGCCGCGGGTCAACGCGGCGGGCCGGATGAGCACGCCCGACATCGCCACCCGCCTCCTCCTCGCCAACGACGAATCGATGATCGAGGAAGCGCGCGCGCTCGCGCAACAGCTCAACGACGAGAACCTGCGGCGGCAGACCGAGGAAGCGGAGCTCGTCACGCAGGCCAAGAAGGCGATCGAGACCGATCCGGCCATCGGCGCGCACAACGTGCTGGTCGTCGGCGGCGACGGCTGGCATCGCGGCGTCATCGGCATCGCCGCGTCGAAGCTCGTCGATCAGTACCACAAGCCGGCGATCGTCCTGTCGGTCGAGGGCGGCGTCGCGCACGGCTCCTGCCGCAGCATTCCCGCGTTCGACATGCTCGACGCGCTCGAGCGGTGCGCCGATCTCTTTCACCGCTTCGGCGGTCACCGCCAGGCCGCGGGTCTGACGATGGATGCGGCGCGGGTACCCGAGTTCCGCGCGCGGATCAACGCCCACGCCGACCATGTCCTCGAGCCGGATCACCTGCGGCCGCGGCTGCGCATCGACGGCACGCTCAACCTCAGACACATCACGCCCGCGCTGGTCGACGGGCTGAACGCGATGGCGCCGTTCGGCCTCGCCAACCCGCGTCCGGTCTTCCATGCGATGCCGGTCGAGATCGTCGACGGCCCGCGGCCGATCAAGGATCGCCATCTCAAGATGACGTTCCGGCAGGACGGCCGCAGCTTCCGCGCGATCGCGTGGCGCGCCGCCGAACGCGCCGCGTTCCTCACCGAGCACCGCGCCGGCGTCAACCTGGCGTTCTCGCTCGAGCAGAACGAGTATCAGGGCGAGACCTATCTCGAGCTGTCGGTCGCCGATTTCAAGCGACTGGACGACGTACAATAGAGGCACTTCCGGAGCGCTCGGCGCCGACCCGAGCGACGTAGACCATGCGCTGGCAGAAGATCCTGCGGTGGGCGATAGCCGCGTTCGTGCTGGCCTACGCCGGATGGCTTGTCGTGTCGCTGCGGCGCCCGCATCAGCGGGCCGCGGGGCCGGCCCCGATCAAGACGCTCGATCCGAAGGCGGCCGTGCAGACCACCGGCAAGGGGGAATTCACCACGATCCGCAACGGCAAGCCGGATTTCTCCATTCAGTTCGGCAACCAGGTCTATTACGAGGACGGCCGATCGCGATTCGGCGGCGGCATCCGGGTCAGCATCCCCGATCGCAACGGCCGCTCGGTGCTCATCGAGGCGCAGGAAGCCGACGTCGTGCAGCCGCCTGGCCAGCCGCTCAAGACGGGGATCTTCAAAGGCGGCACGAAGATGACGACCAGCGACGGCGTCACCGTGCAGGCGGCGACCGCCAGCTACGACGGCGCCACCCACACCACGACCATCCCCGGGCCGCTCACCTTCAGCAAGGAGCGGATGACCGGCAGCGGCGTCGGCGGCAGCTACGATCAGGACCGCGCCGTGCTGTGGATTCTCAAGGACGCGAAAATCGACGTCGCGCCAGACGAGAAAGGGAGCGGCGCGATGCACGTGACCTCGACGCAGGCCGGCATGGCGCGCCAGGAACACTACATGAAGTTCATCGGCAGCGCGCACCTCGACGGCGAAGGACACCTGATGGACGCCGACGAGGCGACCACCTACCTGACCCAAGACGACAAGCGCGCGACGCGCATGGAGCTTCGCAGCAACTCGCGCATCACGAGCAAGCCCGGTACGAGCGGCCCGCAGGAGATGCGCGCCAAGGACATCGACATCGCCTACGCCGCCGACGGCCGCACGCTGCAGTCGGCACATCTGGTCGAGAACGCCGCCGTGCGGCTGCCCGGCGATCCGGGCAAGCCGGGCAAGCAGATTGCCGCCAAGAACATCGACGTCGGGCTGGCACCCGACGGGGAGACGGTGACCAATCTCAACGCGACCGAGAACGTCGTCGTCGATCTGCCGGCCGACGGCGAGACTCCAGCGCGCAAGATCCGATCGACGATCCTGATCGCCACCGGCGCGCCGCCGGCCGGCGGGCAGCCGGGGGGGATCCGCAACGCGACCTTCGGCGGCGGCGTTGATTTCCGCGAGCATCGCGACGCCAAAGGCAAGCTGACGGCGATCGAACGCACCGCGAAATCGGACAAGCTCGAGATCCAGACCAAGCCGGGCTTCGGCGATCTCGAGCGCGCCGACTTCCATACCAACGTGCGCTTCACCGACGGCGCCACTACGACGGCCGACGCGCCAACCGCCGTCTACGACATCGCGCGGGACCGTCTCGACCTGAGCCCGGGCACTGGCGATGGCGGCAAAGGGCCGCACGTGACCGACGGCCGCATGTCGACGGATGCGGCCCACATCCAGATGGCCTTGTCGGCGCAGAAGATCAAGGCTGACACCAACGTACGCAGCGTGGTGATCCAGCAGCAGGGCAAATCGAACGACGACACCGTGAAGGTGCCGTCGATGCTCAAGCCGGACCGTCCGGTCTACGTGAAGTCGAACCGCCTCGATTACGACAGCGCCTCCTCGCTCGCCACCTACGAGGGCGGCGGACGTCTCTGGCAGGACGGGGACGACGGCTCGACGATCCTCGCCGACACCATCGTCCTCGACGACAGGACCGGCAACCTGCACGCCATCGGCAGCGTCGTGACCACCACGTTCATGAAATCAGCCGGCCAGCCCGATGCGAAGCCGTCGAGCAAGGACGACAAGCAGACGCCGACCATCACCAAGGCCGAAGAGATGGTCTATGTCGACGACAAGCACCTGGCCACCTACACCCGCGGCGTCCACATGAACGGTCCCGACCGCGATCTCACGTCCGAGAAGCTGGACCTGTATTTCGCCGAGGAGGGGGGCGACCTCGAACGGGCCGAGGCCGAGGGCACCGTGGTGTTGAAGCAGATCAACCGGCGCTCGTTCGGGCGCCACCTGTCCTATGCGGCGAAGGACGAGCTGTATACGATGATCGGCGTGCCGGCGTTGGTCTACGACGACGCGGCGCCCAACTGCAAGCTCACCAAGGCGCCGACCGTGCAGTTCCGCGGGGACCAGTCGACCGGCAGCGCCACGGGCAACGGCACGTTCGGCCAGAAGAGCGAGAAAGTGGCATGCGGCACCGGGCCGGACAAACCGCCGAACAATCCTGACCTGAATGACGAATGACGCAGGCACAATGATGAATCCTGAATGCCGACGCTGCACACGCGTGAACTGACGAAGTCCTACGGCGGCCGGACGGTCGTCCGCGGCGTCAACATCGAGATCGAGTCCGGCGAGGTCGTCGGGCTGCTTGGCGCCAACGGCGCCGGCAAGACGACCACGTTCTCGATGGTCGTCGGCCTGACGGCGCCGGACACCGGCCGCGTGCTGCTCGACGGCGCCGACGTCACCGACGACCCGATGTATATCCGGGCCCGCAAGGGCATCGGCTACCTGCCGCAGGAGGCGTCGATCTTCCGGGGGCTGACGGTCGAGCAGAACATCATGGCCATCCTGGAAACGCTCAGGCTCAGCGGCTCGGAGCGCCGGGCCCGACTGAGGGAGCTGCTGGCGGAGCTGGGGCTGACGCCGCTCGCCAAGTCGCCGGCCTACACACTCTCGGGTGGCGAGCGCCGGCGGGCCGAAATCACCCGGGCCCTCGTCATGTCTCCCAAGTTCATGCTGCTGGACGAGCCGTTCGCCGGCATCGACCCGATCGCGGTCACCGACATCCAGAAGATCATCGCGCACCTGCGGGACCGGGGAATCGGGGTCCTCATCACCGACCATAACGTGCGCGAAACGCTGAAGATCACCGATCGGGCCTACATCGTCCACGACGGGGTGATTTTCAAGAGCGGAACGCCGCAAAGCCTTGCCGACGACGAAGATGTGAAGCGCATTTACCTCGGAGCCGACTTCCGGTTGGACTAGAATCAAGTAGGCCGGACTGTCAGTCCGGCAAACGCAAATGGCGATCTCGCAGAAGCTTCATACCAAACTCGTCCAGAAGCTCATCCTTACGCCGTCGCTCCAGCAGGCGATCAAGCTGCTGCCGATGTCGACGCTGGAGCTGGCCGACCTGCTCAACCAGGAAATGGTCGAGAACCCTCTCCTCGAAGAAGTACCGACCGAGGAGTTGCAGCCGGCCGAGCAGCAGGCGCAGAACGAGAAAGCCGACGCCGAGAAGCCCTCGGCGGAGAAGACCGACCAGTGGGACGACGCCGACTACGAGTACTTCTTCGGCGACTATCTCGACGACGGCTACCGGTCGCGGACCCCTTCCGAGGTCAAAGAACTCCCGCCCATCGAGAACACGCTGTCGTCGACCGGTTCGCTGTCGGATCACCTGATGTGGCAGCTGTCGATGGAAGCGGAGAACGACAAGCTGAACGACCTTGGCGATCGGGTGCGCGACATCGGCACGGCGATCATCGGCAACCTCGATGACGACGGCTACCTGGTCGCGTCGGTCGAGGAGATCGCCGCGATGGGGGACTGGGCGGTCTCGGATGTCGAGCGCGTGCTGCAGCATGTGCAGGGCTTCGACCCGCACGGGGTGGCGGCGCGCGACCTGCAGGAGTGCCTCTGGCTGCAGCTGAAGTTCCTCGGCCTCGAGGGGACGGCGACCGAAAAGATCGTCACCGAGCACCTGAAGCTGCTGCAGAACCACCAGGTGCCGGAGATCGCGCGGCGCATGGCGCTGCAGATCGAAGATCTCAAAGAGCACATCGAGATCATCCGCAACCTCGATCCGAAGCCGGGCAGCCGCTACAACCCCCAGCAGTCGCAGTACGTCATCCCCGACGTCTACGTGGTCAAGCTGGAGGACCAGTACGTCGCGATGCTCAACGAGGAAGGGCTGCCGCAGCTGCGCATCAGCCCGACCTACCGGCGGCTGCTCGACAAGAACGGCGGCAGCGCCCAGGCGAACGATGAGACGCGCGCCTACGTCAAGGACAAGTTCCGCTCGGCGCTGTGGCTGATCAAGTCGGTCGACCAGCGGCAGAAGACGATCCAGAAGGTCGCCAACAGCATCATCAACTTCCAGCGCGAGTTCCTCGATCACGGCATCGAATACCTGCGGCCGCTGGTGCTGCGCGACGTGGCCAACGACATCGGCATGCACGAGTCGACCGTCAGCCGCGTCGTCAACAACAAGTACATGCACACGCCGCAGGGCGTGTTCGAACTGAAGTACTTCTTCCACAGCGGCATCAGCAGCTCGTACGGCGACAGCGTGTCGTCGGTGACGATCAAGCAGCGGATCCGCAAGATCATCGAGAACGAAGACCCGCGCAAGCCGCTCAGCGACTCGAAGATCGTCAGCATCCTGCAGAAGGAAGGGCTGATGCTGGCCCGCCGCACCATCGCCAAGTACCGCGAAGAGCTCAAGATCCCCACCTCCAACCAGCGTAAGGTGCTGTACTAGCCGGACGCTGGCGACTGGCCGCCCTCATGCGCGTAGACAACATCACCGGGCGACATGTCGAGGTCACGCCGCCGCTGCGGCGGCTCGTCGATCAGGCGCTCGCCAAGCTGGAACGGATCCTCAACGATCGCGCGGTGTCGGCCACCGTCACCCTGACCAAAGAGAAGTACCGCCACATCGTGGAGATCCTCCTGCACGCGCGCGGCGATCACCGGCTGACCGGCGTCGGGCGGGGCAACACCTGGCCGCTCGCCGTCCGGCAGGCGCAGCAGAAGGTCGAACAGCAGGCGAAGAAGCTCAAGTCGAAGTGGACCGACGGCCGTCACCGCAGCGCCCGCGCCGAGCGGAGCGATGCACCG
The DNA here is from genome assembly GCA_036496585.1 of Vicinamibacterales bacterium. Taxonomy (NCBI): domain Bacteria; kingdom Pseudomonadati; phylum Acidobacteriota; class Vicinamibacteria; order Vicinamibacterales; species Vicinamibacterales bacterium. Next base: position 31,547 of record DASXLB010000006.1, on the reverse strand, counting down.
GCCCGCGCCGACGCCGTCGCAGGTCCTCGAATCGTTCGCGGACGCTACCCGATCAAGCCGATGTCGATCGACGACGCCGTCCTGCGCCTCGACAGCGGCAGCGAGGCGTTCGTGGTGTTCCGCGACGCCGACAGCGACCGCGTCACCATCCTTTACCGCCGCAAGGATGGGAATTTCGCGCTCATCGACCCAGAGTGAGTCGAGCGTCGTGAACCGGCACTCCGCAGTCGGCAATCGGGCATGATCGGCGTTTCTGTCGCCACCGTCCTCCGCGACCTTGCCGAAACGAGCGGCGCCGGCCTGGAGCTGGTGGCCGGCGGCAGCGGCGCCGACCGCCGCATCACCAATCCTCATCCCCAGAAGACCGGTCTCGCCCTCTCGGGGTTCGATCAGTACCTGCGCGAGGGACGCGTGCTCGTCCTTGGCGAGAGCGAGATCCGCTTCCTCGAGTCGCTCTCGTCTGCGGAGCGCATGGACGTCGTCGGCCGTGTGTTCGCGCACGACATTCCCTGCCTGGTCGTCACCGCGGGGTTCGCGCCGCCGCCGGAGCTCGCCGCCGAGGCGGACCGCGTCGGACTGCCGCTGTTGCGCTCGCGCGGGGCCACGCCGATCGTCATGGCGCGGCTGTCGGCCGCGCTCGATGCGTATCTGGCAGCGCGCGCCGTCGTGCACGGCGTGCTGATGGACATCCTCGGCCTCGGCGCGCTGATCGTGGGGGAGAGCGGCATCGGCAAGAGCGAGTGCGCGCTCGATCTCGTCGTCCGCGGCCATCGCCTCGTCGCCGACGACGCCGTCGAGCTGCGGGCGCGGGCGGAATCCTTCCTGATCGGCAGCTGCCCGGAGCTGACGCGCCATCACATGGAAATCCGCGGCCTCGGGCTGATCAACGTGCAGGACCTGTTCGGCGTCGCCTCGACGCGGAGCTCGAAGCGCATCGAACTGGTCGTCCAGCTCGAACGCTGGGATCCGGCCCGCGAATACGATCGGCTCGGGCTCGACGAGGCGCACTACGAGACGCTCGGCATCCGCGTCCCGATGATCCGGATGCCCGTCGCGCCCGGGCGGAATCTCGCGATCCTGGTGGAAGTGGCGGCGCGGAACCAGTTGCTGCGCAACGGCGGGTTGAACTCGGCGCGGCGGCTGACCGACAGGCTCGACGCAGAGCTGGCGCGCGCCCGCGAACACGTCGACATCGATTTCGGAGAGGACATCTAGTGCGACGGTGGTGCAGGTGAAGGAACGGAGACACGCGGCGCGCCGCGCCGCCCGCACGGCAGTTGCTTCGCGGTTCGTGGTCCTGACCGGGCTGTCCGGGTCGGGCAAGTCGCAGGCGATCCGCGCACTCGAGGATCTCGGCTACTTCTGCGTCGACAACCTGCCAGTCGGGCTGCTGCCGATGCTCGCCGAGCTGACGCTGCGCGCTGGCAGCGACATCGGACGCGCCGCCGTGGTTGTCGATGCGCGGGAGGGGAAGATGCTCGACGAACTGCCGAAAGTGCTGCGGCGGCTCCGCGGCATGCGCCTCCTGAATCCGGTGCTCATTTTTCTCGACGCCCAGGACGCAGTGCTGGTGCGCCGGTTCAGCGAGACGCGCCGGCCGCACCCGCTGGCCCCCGATCGGTCGGCGATCGAAGGGATCCGCGAGGAACGGGAGCGGATGAAGCCGCTGCGCCGTCTCGCCGATCACGTGGTCGACACCTCCGCGATGACGGTGCACGAGCTGCGGCACGCGTTCCGCAACGTCGAGACCGGCCGCTCGCCAGGCGCGCAACTGGTCGTGACGGTGCTCAGCTTTGGGTTCAAGCACGGCATTCCGGTCGATTCGGATCTGCTCTTCGACGTCCGCTTCCTGCCCAACCCGCATTTCGTCCCCGCGCTGCGCCCGCACACCGGACGCGACCGGGAGGTCCGGCTGTTTCTCGACAAGTCGTCGGCGACGCACGAGTTCCTCGAGCACACGCTGAACCTGTTGCGGTTCCTGATCCCGCAGTACGTCGCGGAAGGAAAGTCGTATCTGACGGTCGGGATCGGCTGCACGGGCGGACGCCACAGGTCGGTGATGGTGGCGGAGGCGATCAAGAAGGGGCTGAGCGGGCTCAAGGGAGTTCAGAGCAGGGTCAGGCATAGGGATATTGCGATCGAATAGAGGCTCCGCTGTCGGTGCCAAGGGTGCTAAGGGTGCCAAAGGTGCTAAGGGTGCTGGTGCGAAAGGTGCTCAGGGTGCGAAGGGTGCTGGTGCGAAGGGTGCGAAGGGTGCTGGTGCGAAGGGTGCTGCTGCAGAGGGTGCGAAGAGTGCTGGTGCAGAGGGTGCGAAGCGGGCGGACGGCGCAGGAGAGAGCGTGCTGATCGGATCGAGCGCGCCTCGGCGCAGAGTCCAGCTCGCGGGCGAGGCAGTGTTGACACCGCCGGCGACGTCGGCTGCCTTGACGTCAGAAGGCTCCTTCTCTGTGTTCGCACCCTTGGCACCAGCACCCTTGGCACCCCTGGCACCCTTCGCACCGGCACCTTTTGCACCTTTGGCGCCGTTAGCACCTTTGGCACCGACAGGAACTCCCCCCGCTTGACTCCGACCATGCGCGTCGGAGTCGTCGTCGTCACCCACGGCCAGCTCGCGGCGGAGCTGCTGAACGCGGCGGAGATGATCGTCGGCGATCTGCCGCACTTCGCCGCCGTATCGATCGGCTGGCACGACGACGTCGACCAGGCGCGCAACGAGATCGGCAAGGCGATCGAGCGCGTGCGTGAGAAGGCGTCGGCCGCCGGCGGCCCGGCCGGCGTTCTCGTACTCACCGACATGTTCGGCGGCACGCCCGCGAATCTCGGCGTCACCTTCCTCGACACCGACAAGGTCGAAGTGATTACCGGCCTGAACCTGGCGATGCTGATGAAGCTGGCGCGGCCGCTGAAGGACACGGATCTGCTGACCCTCGCCCGCGACATCCGCGAGCAGGGGCGCAACGCCATCTGGGTTGCGTCGGACCTGATTCGCGGCGAGAAGACGTAATGCAGACGTGCCAGCTGTCGATCTCGAACGCGCTCGGATTGCACGCGAGGGCCGCGGCGAAGTTCGTGCACACCGCGGGCGGCTTCGCCTCGCACATCCGGGTCGCGCGCGGCGACCGCGAGGTCGACGGCAAGAGCATCATGGGGCTGCTGCTGCTGGCCGCGGCGCAGGGGAGCGCCATCCGCATCTCGGCGGACGGCCCGGACGAGGCCGACGCGATCGCCGCGCTCTGCGCGCTCGTCGAGCGCGGATTCGACGACGTGCCCTTGGACGGGGCGCAGGGCGGGCCGGCGTGAAGCTGACCGGCCTCGGCGTGTCTCCGGGAATCGGCATCGGCCGCGCGCTCGTGGTCAGCCGCGCGATTCCGACCCTGCGCTTCCGCGTCGCCGAACGGCGGGTCGGCAGCGAACTGGCGCGGCTCGACGCGGCGCGCGCGCAGTCGCGGATCCAGATCCAGCAGATCCAGAACAGGATCGCCACCGCCGCAGGCAGCGAGCACGCCTACCTCTTCGACGCGCAGCTGCTCATGCTCGACGATCCGATGCTGGTCGATCGCGCCGCCGCGATCGTGCGGCAGGATCGGCTCAATGCCGAATCCGCCCTGCAGCGCGCCCTCGAAGAAGTGTCGGCGCTCTTCGACCGCATCGACGATCCCTATCTGCGCGAACGCAAGGGGGACGTGGCCGACGTGGTCGGGCGGCTGGTCATGAACCTGACCTCGAACGGCAGCGCACTCGAGCTGTTCCGCGACGTCGAGGGGCCGCTGGTCCTGATCGCCGACGAGTTGAGCCCGTCGCTCATCGCCCAGCTCGATCTCGATCGGCTCGCCGCGCTCGTCACCGACGCGGGCAGCTGGACCTATCACGCCGCAATCCTGGCGCGATCGATCCACGTGCCGGCGGTGGCCGGCCTGCGCCACGCGAGCGGCGTGGTGCCGCCTGGAGCGATCGTCGCAGTCGACGGATCGTCGGGCGTCGTGCTCGTCGATCCCCCGGCGGACGTGCTCGCCGATCTCGAGGCGCGCTCCCGCAAGCGCCGCGCCGACGAGCGATCGCTCGACGAGTACGCGGCGCTGCCGGCGGTCACCGCCGACGGCACCGTCATCCGCATCGAGGCGAACGTCGAGCTCCCCGAAGAGGCGACCCGCGCGCGCGAGCGCGGCGCCGAAGGCATCGGGCTCTACCGCTCCGAGTTCCTGCTCGCCGGGGCGCTCGCCGCCGGCCTCGACGAGGACGCGCAATACCGGGTCTATCGCCGGCTGATTGAGGCGATGGCCGGCGGCCGGGTCACCGTCCGCACCTTCGACGTGAGCGAATCGCAGCTCGGGCTGTCGGCGGCCGGCGAGACGGCGCGCGCGCCGCTGGGACTGCGCGGCCTGCGGCTGAGCCTCGCGTTTGACGACGTGTTCCAGACACAGCTGCGCGCGCTGCTGCGTGCCGCCGCGCACGGTCCGCTGCGCGTGATGTTCCCGTTCGTGACCGGCGTCGAGGAACTGCGCGCCGCGCGCGCCGCGGTCGTGCAGGCGGCCGAGACGCTGCGGTCGCGCGGCACGAGCGTGCCGCACCTACCCCTGGGCGTCATGATCGAGGTGCCCTCGGCGGCGCTGACGATCGATCTGCTGGCTGCCGAAGCCGACTTCGTCAGCATCGGCACCAACGATCTGATCCAGTACACGCTGGCCGTCGACCGCACCGACGACCGCGTGTCGCGGATGTACGAGCCGCTGCATCCGGCGATCCTGCGCGTGCTGCGCCAGGTGGCCAAGGGCGCCGCCCGGCGGGGCGTCCCCGTCTCGGTCTGCGGCGAGATGGCGGCCGACCCGGCGCTGCTGCCGCTCCTCATCGGGCTCGGCCTGCGCGAATTCAGCATGACGGCGGCAGCGATTCCGATGGCCAAGCAGGTCGTCCGCGGCCTCCGCGTGGCCGACACCGTCCGGCTGGCCGGCCGCGCGCTCAAGGCCGCCACGGCCGCCGACGTCGAAGCGGTGCTTGCCGAGTCGATGGCCACGGTGAAGAGGTAGACGCCGGGATTTTCCCGGCGAGGTTGCGCGCGAGCAGGCGTGCAGGAGAACCCGAGGGCGACGCCCTCGGATTAAACTGACCTGGTCTGTCACGCGGAGGAGCGAGAGTGAACGAAGTGACGAAAGTGGAGAAGCCGTGGGGCTACGAGCTGCACTGGGCCAAGACCGGCCGCTACGTCGGCAAGCTCATTCACGTCAGTGCCGGCCACGCGCTAAGCCTGCAGTATCACAACGAGAAGGACGAAACGATCTTCCTCTCGTCGGGCCGTATGCTGTTCGAGATCGCGGCGCGGCCGCTCGCCGACGGCGAGGCGTGGACGCCCGCGCACGCGCTCACCAGGCGCGAGATGGCGCCAGGGGAGGCGGTCCACGTGACGCCCAAGACGGTTCACCGGATGACGGCGATCACCGACTGCGATATCTTCGAGGTGTCCACGCCGGAGCTGCACGACGTCGTGCGGTTGGAAGACCGCTACGGACGCAAGACCTAGCCGGCCGCGCCGATTGGCGCGCTGACGCGCGGTGCACACCAGAGGCAGAGAGGACGAAGCATGGGAAGCGTGAATAAAGTGATCCTGGTCGGCAATCTCGGGCGCGACGCGGAGCTGCGGTACACGCCCGGCGGCGCGCCGGTTGCGACCCTGAACCTGGCGACCACCGAAGTCTGGAACGACAAGACGTCGGGCCAGAAGCAGGAAAAAACCGAGTGGCATCGGATCGTCCTGTGGGGAAAGTCCGCCGAATCGCTGTCCGAGTACCTGACCAAGGGCAAGCAGATCTTCGTCGAAGGACGGCTGCAGACCCGCAAGTGGCAGGACAAAGACGGCCACGAAAAATACACGACCGAAATCCGAGCCGACCGGATCACGCTCCTCGGCGGGGGCGGTGGGGGCGCCGGAGCCGGAGCCGGGGCCGGAGGCGCCCGCCAGCCGCAGCGTGCATCGGGTGCGCCCGGTGGCGATCACGAGCCGATGGGCGAGCCGATCGCCGACCTGTCCGACGACGACATCCCGTTCTAGTCGCCACGGCAAAATATATCGACTCCGAGCGCCGGGCCTTCCTGATGGGGAGGCCCGGCGAGTGCCGTTCGTCGGGATGCCGAGCCGGGGACTCGGGCCCTACTTCCGGTTCAGCCGGAGCAGCGCCTGGTTTGCCTGCGCTGCCTGGAAGCTGGTCGGAAACTTCTGGGCGACTGTCTCGTACGCCTTCTTGGCCAGGTCGGGCTGCTTCAACTGTTCGTAGGTCTGCCCGAGCTTGAAATAGGCCTGCGCGTTGGTCTCGGCATCCTGCGGGTACTTCTGCGTCACCTGCGTGAAGGCGTCGCGTGCTTCGTTCCACTTCCCCTGGTTGTAGTACGACGCGCCGATGTTGAACTGCGCGATCGCGGCCTGCGGCAGCGTCGGGAACGTCTGGATGAACAGCTGGAATCCCTGGATCGCGGTGTCGTAGCGGCCCGACGAGAAATCGTCGAACGCCGAATCGAAGGCGCGCTGCGGTGAAATCCCGATCGGCACCGGCGTGGCGGCCACGGCTGATGGCATCGACGCGCCGGTCGTGTCGCCGGCGCCGGGAGCTGTTCCTGACAGCGGCAGCTGGGTCGAGGAGGCACCCTGCGGCGGTTGCGAGGCGAGCGCCTGGCGCAGCGCCTGGATTTCCTGCGACACCGTCGAGATCCGGACGTTGGTGTCGTCGGCCTTCTCGCGCAGCACGCGCACCGTATCGCCCATGTTGGTAATGGCCAGCGTCTGATCGGCCGTCGCCTTGCGGTTCGACGAGACCTGATCATCCAGCTTGGCCGAGACCGCCTTGAGCGCATCCTGCAGCGATCCGAAGAGCTGCTGCATCTGCGCATTCTGCTCCTCGAGCATGCGCATTTCCGCAAGCAGCTGCAGGTATTCCTTGCTCGGGCCGGCCGACGCGGGGCGCGGCATCAGCATCACGCCGGCCAATAGCAGCAGGGTGGTCTTCTTCATGGCTACTTGCTCGTCACAACGAAGTGGGCGCGGCGGTTCTTCAACCAGGCGTTCTCGTCATGTCCAGGGTCGAAGGGGAATTCCTTGCCGTAGCTGACTGTCCGCAGGCGATCCGCCGGAATGCCCAGCGACACCAGATAGGTCTTGGCCGACAAGGCCCGCTTCTCGCCGAGCGCCAGATTGTACTCGGCTGTGCCGCGCTCGTCGCAGTGGCCTTCGATCGTGATGACCCAGCTGGGGTACTTCTTCAGGATCGTCGCGTTGGCGGTGAGCGCCTGCTGGCCGGCGGCATCGACGTCGTAGCTGTCGAGCAGGTAGAACACCGGCTGGAACGGCGAGTTCTTGTTGATCGTGTCGAGATCGGCGCCGCCGATGGGATCCTCCGAGATCGGCGGCTCCTTGGGAACTGGCGTGGTGTCGGCGGTCGGCCGCGGCGGTTCTGGCTGCGCCGGCGGCGCCGCCGTCGAGCCCGATGTCGAGGGCGGCAGCGGCCGCGCCACCGGAGGCTTGGGGTTGTGGCAGGCGCCGGCAAACACGGCCAGCGCCAGCACGACGATGGCGGCAGTGCGCTTGTTGGTCATCGGTCTCTGTCTACTCCGTCTGCTGTGCGAACCGCGAACTTCCGAGTACGGTCGCGAGACCGCCCCGGCGGACGTCGATGTCGGATGCCACCTGTCGGCTACCGGCTCCAGTTCGGGAACTTGTTGTTGCCCTCGCGCGTGATCTGCCTCAGGTTCTCGCCCGTACGATCGATCGTGTAGATCTGGATCTTACCGTTTCGCGTCGACGTGAACGCGATGTGCCGTCCGTTGGGGGAGAACGCCGGGCTCTCGTTGCTACCGATGCCGTCGGTCAGCTTCTTCGTCTCGCCGGTCGCGACGTTGTAGACCTTGACGTCGTAGCCGGGCCCGGTCCGCGCCGCGTAGGCGATCTCGTTGAACTGTCCCGACGACCAGGTCGGCCGGTCGCAATACTCGCTGATCAGCTGACGCACGCCGGTGCCGTCCGCGTTCATGACGTAGATGTGCGGCGCGCCGGTGCGATCTGACACCCACGCCAGCTGATCGCCGCTCGGCGACCAGGTCGGCGTCACGTCGATGGCGGGATTATTGGTCATCCGGCGCAGGTTGCTGCCGTCGCGGTTCATCACGTAGATTTCGGGGTTGCCGTCGCGGTTGGTCGTGAACGCGATCCGCGATCCGTCGGGCGAATAAATCGGCAGGTAGTTCTGGCGCTGCGGGCTGCCGGCGGCCGGCGTTGCCCGCTCGCCGGTCTGGATGTAGGAGACGATGATGTCCTGATAGGTCCCGAATTCTCCCGACGGGCGATAGCTGGTGTAGGCGATCGCCTGGCTGTCTGGCGACCAGACCGGCGTGATGTTCAGGGTCGTCGTGTTCGTCACCCGGCGGGGATTGGCGCCGTCGTAGTCGGCGATGTAGATCTCCTGCACGTCGCGGTTGGCGACGCCAGACTTCGCACGCTCCTTGTCGCGGTCGGACGAAAAGGTGAGTCGCGTCCGCGCGACGCCGTCGATGCCGACCTGCTGCTTGTGCAGCTCGTCGGAAATCGTGTGTGCGTAGCGGCGCGGGTTGGCGATGGGGCCGCTGTACTCCTTGCCGAAGAGCATCCGCCCCGTCGAGACCTGGATCAGCTTCACCTGGACGACGGCGCCGGTGCCGTCCTTGCGGACGCTGCCGACCACGAGGCCGTCCGGCGTGAGCTCCTTCCACGGCGCGAGATTGACGTTGTCGATCGACGTCACCGGTCCGGCCGTGGCGACCATGTCCTTCTTGATCAGATAGAACTCGCGCTCGTAGTCGATGTCGTCGAAGAGCACGTCGCCGATCGTCTTCGCGGCGGCGACGGTTTCGGCGTCCTGCGACATCGCCACGAACGGGGCGATTGCCAGTTTCGGCGGACCGCCCCCTTCGACGCCGAGGCGGACGGTCTGGTTCGGCTCCTGTGCGCCAGGCGGCGGGACCGCCGGCGCCTGCTGAACGGGCGCCGCCAGGCTCGCCAGCGAGGCGAACGCGGCGCACGTGATGAAAGTCTTGGTCATGCCTCTCCCGTCGCTGAGTTATCGATACGTGAAGTCGAGGATCACCGTCAACCGATCGCCGCGATACGGCGCCGGCAGCGGCGGCAGCCGCCGCGTCTGTTCGAGCGCGCGCTGCGAGGCCAGATCAAGGAACGCGCCGGCGCTCTGATCGGCCTTGATATCGGTGATCGTACCGTCGCGCTGCACGACGAATCGAAAGGAATTCTTGCCGGGCGTGCCCTGGTTCGGCCGCCAGTTCGCATACACCAGGCGCTGCATCGTGGTCAGGTAGTCGGGGCAGCAGAAGTCGGAGGTGTCGGTGCGCACGCCGCCGACGCCGTTGCCCCCGGTGGCCAGTCCGCCAAACGGGATCGGCGTCGTCTGACCGGTCTCGGTCCGGGCCGTCCCCTGACGGACCTCCGGCCCCTGCGTCGGCGTGCGGCTATGCAGTTGCGGCGTCTCTTTCCGCGGTTCCGGCGTGGTCACCGACTTGGGCTCGGGGCGTTTCGCCGGAACGGGTTCGACCATCTCGGGCCGGGTGAGCATGGGCGGCGCCTGTTCCTTCGGCTTGGCCGTGTCCGGCGCGGCCTGCTGCACCGGTTTGGCGGACGCGGGATTGTGCCCCTGAATCGGCCCTTCGCCGCCGGCGAGCGAGATCGTCATCACGTGCTCGTCCCTCGCCGGACCCGAGTCGGGCCAGAGACGGCCCGACACCGCGACCGCGCCGAGGAGCAGCGCGTGCGCAAGCAGCGACACGACAACCAGCTGCGACAGGCGATCGGCCTGGTGCGAACGATCGATCAGGATTTCCGTGACGGCATCCACGGCGGACTCGCGAACGGTGAACGGCTGACTGACAACTGGTACCTGCTCATGTCTGGCACACGCCTACTGCTTACTCCCCGCGCTCCGCGTGGCAATCGCGACCTTCTCAACGCCGGCGTCCTTGAGCTTGTCGGTGACGCTCATGAACTGCTGCATGGTCACCCCCTGGTCGGCGCGAATGAACACCGACTTGTCGTCGCGGGTGAGGAGCGCCTGGCGCATCCGCTCGGCCAGGACGTCGGCGCTGAACGGCGCCTCGTCGGCGATCTGCACTTTGTTGTTCCGGCCGAAGTCGGCGGGAATCGTGACGTAGAGCGGCTTCTGGATCGTCGGGTTGCTCGCCTTGCGCGCCTGCGGCAGGTTGACCTGCATGCCCTGCGTCATCATCGGCGCCGCCACCATGAAGATGATGAGCAGCACGAGCATCACGTCGACCAGCGGCACGACGTTGATCTCGGCGAGCGCCGTCGACACGCGGACGCTCCGCCCGCGACGACCGCGTCCGGCTGACGGCGCATTGGGAATCGACTGTACTTTCGGCACGTTCCTTCGTGTCCTTCGAATTCCTTCGTGTGCTTACGTGAAATTGCGCTCCGAGATATTCAAGAACTCCAGCGCGAAGTCATCCATCTGCGACGCAAAATCCTTCACCCGACCGGTGAACGCGTTGTAGAAGTACACCGCCGGCACCGCCGCGAACAGCCCCGCCGCCGTCGCGATCAGCGCCGACGCGATGCCCGGCGCGACGACCGCGAGACTCGTCGATCCCTCGGCGCCGATCCGCGAGAACGCGACCATGATGCCGATGACCGTGCCGAACAGTCCGATGAACGGGGTGATGCTTGCCGTCGTCGCCAGAAACGGTACGCGCTTCTCGAGCTTGGCGACCTCGACGGTCGTTGCGCGCAGCAATGCCCGGTCGACGCTCTCGAGGCTCTTCAAGGTTGGACGCGGCGCGGCGCCCGGCGGTCTGACTTCTCCCTCGCGCGGCGGCGTCTCGCGGCGCAGCTGCAGATTCAGTTCGGCATAGCCCGCCTGGAAGATGCCGACCAGCGGACTGGCCGGCACGCTCGGACAGATCGACTGCACCTCGGAGAACTTGGTGCTCTTGCGGAAGACCTGCAGGAACGTCTCGGACTGGCGCGCCGCGCGGTTGAACTGCTGCGTCTTTGCCAGCACGATCGCCCAGGAGACAGCGGAGAACAGAAGCAGGAGCAGGAGGACGCTCTTCGCCAGCCAGTCGGCGTCGACGATGAGGCGGACGAAATCGATTCCGCCGGTCCCAGAACCCGGCTGCCCCTGCGCCTGGAGCGCAAGGGCGACGTAGCCAAACGTGAGCAAACGGATCCTCCGCCCGAACCTTTCAAAGCACGGGCCACTCGGCGCCGCTGGGACAGCGCTGACGCCGAGGAGAGTAGCACGCCGCGAAAAGCGGCGTCAACCATTTGATATCATGGAACTTCCGCGCAGTCGAAAATGATCCGATACCTGAGCGTCGCCAATCTCGCGGTAATCGACCGGCTGGAGCTGGAGTTCGCGCCAGGCCTCAACGTGCTCACCGGCGAGACAGGCGCCGGTAAATCCATCCTGGTCGGAGCGGTTGGGCTTCTGGTCGGCGGGCGAGCCAGCGCCGATCTCGTGCGCACCGGCGAAGACACCGCCGCCGTCCAGGCCGTCTTCGAGACGCCGGACGGACGAGAGGTCATCGTCCGCCGCGAAGTGTCGGCGCAGGGCCGCAGCCGGGCATTCGTGGACGGCGCGCTCGTCACCAGCACGGCGCTGCGTGATGCCGCGGGATCGCTCGTCGATCTGCACGGTCAGCACGAGCACCAGGTGCTGCTCGACCCGGCTGCGCATCTCGATCTGCTCGACGAGTTCGCCGCGCTGACGACGGATCGCGACGGCGTCGCGCAGGCCTTCCGATCCTGGCAGCAGATCCGCGACGAACGTGCGCGGCACGCCGCCACCGAGCAGCAGAGAGCGGCGCGCGTCGAATTCGTCTCGTTCCAGCTCGCGGAAATCGACAAGGCGAAGCCGCAGCCGGGAGAGGACCAGGAACTGGCGGCGACGCGGACGGTGCTCGCCAACGCCGACCGGCTGCAGCGACTCTGCGCCGAAGCCTTCACGGCGCTCTACGACGGCGACGCCGCGGCGCTGCCCGCGCTCGGCACGGTCTGGAAGAAGGTCGGCGAGCTCGCCGCCCTCGACTCGCGGTTCACGCCGTATCTCGACGCGCGCGAGATCGTGAAGCTGCAGCTCGAGGACCTGGCGTTCTTCCTGCGCACATACTCGCAGGACATCGACGCCTCGCCGGCGCGGCTGCAGGAGATCGAGGATCGCCTCGCCGTGCTGGAGCGTCTGAAGAAGAAGCACGGCCCGTCACTGGCGCAGGTCCTCGAGAAGGCAGACGTCCTGCGGCGCGAGCTGCACGACGTCGAGCACGCCAGCGAGCGCGCCGCCGAACTCGACCAGCGGCTGCTGGCGGCGGCGTCGGCCTATCGGGGCGTCGCCGGCGCGCTCTCGGAACGCCGGAGGGCCGAGGCCCGCGCCTTCGGGCGGGCTCTTGAATCGGCGCTGGCCGATCTGGCGATGGCGAAAACCCGGTGCGAGGTACGCTTCGCCGAGGGCCTGGGAGAGGACGGCTGGAGCGAGCGCGGCATGGACACAGCGGAGTTCTACATTTCGCCGAACCCCGGAGAGGAGCTGCGCGCGCTGGCCCGGGTCGCCTCGGGAGGCGAGCTCTCGCGCATCATGCTGGCGTTGAAGACGCTGGCATCGACCGACGCGCCTGGCAAGACCCTGATCTTCGACGAAGTCGACGCCGGCATCGGCGGCGCCGTCGCCGACGTCGTGGGAGCCCGTCTCCGCCTGCTTGCCGCGCGCGTCCAGGTACTCTGCATCACGCACCTGCCTCAGATCGCCGCCTATGGCGGCACGCATTTCCGCATCGCCAAGACCGTCAAGGCAGGCCGCACCACGACCTCTGTCGTGCGGCTCGAGGGAGCGCAGCGGGAAGAGGAGATCGGACGGATGATGGGAGGCGCCGACGTCTCCGCCGCCGTCCTGGCGGGCGCGCGCGAGATGCTCGAGTCGAAAGCGAACAAAAAGCAAAAGTCGCCGCGACGCGCGATGGACAGGCAGGAATGAAGTACCTCATCGAGACATTCGGCTGTCAGATGAACCACCATGATTCCGAGCGGATGGCCGGCCTGCTCGAACAGGCGGGCTACGATCGGACAGACGACGACCGAGACGCCGATCTGATCGTCATCAACACCTGCAGCGTCAGGGAAAAGGCGGAGGAGAAGCTCTACACGCGGCTCGGCGAGATTCGCGTTCAGGGAGAGGAAACCGGCGTGCGGCCGGTGGTAGCGGTGGCGGGTTGTGTCGCGCAGCAGGAAGGGGAGCGGCTCCTCCGCAAGACGAATGGCGGCGTGATCGACGTGCTCGTCGGCACCCAGTCGCTGAAAATGCTTCCGGTGCTGGTGCAGGACGCGAGATCCGCGTCCTCCGGCCCCGGTTCGCCCGCGGCGGCGCGCGTCGATCTCGATCCGCACGACGACGTGTCGTTTCCCTTGGGGATCGCGAGACGAACGGAGCCGCACAAGGCCTACGTCACGATCATCGAGGGCTGCAACGAGTTCTGCGCGTTCTGCGTCGTCCCGTACACGCGCGGCCACGAACGGATGCGCTCGGTCCGCGACATCGTGGCGGAAGTCCGGCAGGCCGCCGACACCGGCGCCAAGGAGGTGCAGCTCCTCGGGCAGATCGTCAATCACTACCAGGCGCCCGACGAGGCGTGCGACTTCGCCGAACTGCTCGCGCGCGTACACGACGTCGCAGGCATCGAGCGGATCCGCTTCGCCAGTCCGCATCCGCGGCACGTCACGACCCGGATGGTGGAGGCGATGCGGGATCTCCCGAAGGTATGCCGGCACCTGCACCTGCCCGTTCAGAGCGGCTCGACCCGCGTCCTGGCGACGATGCGGCGGCGGTATACCCGCCAGGAGTATCTCGATCTGGTCATCAGCCTGCGAGCCGCCATCCCGGATCTTGCGCTGTCGACCGATATGATCGTCGGCTTCCCTGGCGAGACGGATGCCGATTTCGAGGACACGCTGACGCTGACTGCGGCGGTGCGGTATCACAGCATGTTCTCGTTCAAGTATTCTCCGCGGCCCAATACGCTTGCGCTGAAGCGGATGCCCGACGAAGTGACGGAGGAGGAGAAGACGCGGCGGATCGTCGCGTTGCAGTCGCTGCAGAAGCAAATCCAGGGGGCGCTGTTCGAGGCGTCGGTCGGCAGGGTGGAACCGGTCCTCGTCGACGCGAAGAGCCGGCGGCGCGACTGGGAATTGTCGGGCCGGACCCCGGGCAACACGGTGGTGAATTTCCCTGGTGAACCATCCTGGGTGGGCCGCATCGTGCCGGTCCGGATCACCGGCGCCAATCCGAACAGTCTCAAGGGGAACCCGGAAGCCATGAGTGCGAGCCTCGGAGCGGGGCGTTATGCAAATTGAAATGACGATCAAAGGGCTGATGGTCGATCCGATTACGAACATGCCGATCATCATCCTGCGCGACAAGGATGGACAGCGCGTCCTGCCGATCTGGGTGGGGGTGTTCGAGGCGAATGCGATCGCGCTGCAGATTGAGAACGTGACGACGCAGCGGCCGATGACTCACGACCTGCTGAGAAATGTCATCCACGACCTGCGCGGGCGCATCGACAAGATCGTGGTCTCGGACCTCAAGGAGAACACCTTCTATGCGCTCATCTACCTGACGGTGGGCGGCGAGGTGATGGCGCTCGACGCCCGCCCGAGCGACGCGATCGCGCTCGCCCTCCGCGCCCGGGCACCGATCTTCGTCGAGGAGACTGTCATCGACTCCGCCAAGACCGCCGACCTCGTACCCGACAAGGGGGAGACCGAGCGCCTGCAGAAATGGTTGGAGTCCCTCGATCCGGACGACATGGGTAAGTACAAGATGTAGCACGGAGGGCACGAAGGAGGACGAAGGAGGGAAGGAGGGAAGGAGCGGCGCGAAGGACGGCGAAGGGGCGAAGGAAGGCGAAGGGGCGCCGCGAAGGAGCGAAGACCGCGAAGGGCGAAGGGGCGGCGCGCGGCAAGACGGAGACGGGAGCGGGCGGCTCAGGGAGCAGGGGAGACCAAAGTCATTTGGGGTCGGGTGCAGGCCAATCAAACTCAGCGTTTCTCCAGCGAGTTTCTGCGCATCTTCGTCCGACCTTACATCTTCATCCTCGCTCGCTTTATCGCCCTCGCATCATCGTCCGCCCTCGCATCTTCGTCGTCTCTCACGTCTTCGTCGCCTCGCCCCCTCGTCCTCGCTCTTCAGCCCCTCCGTTGTTGTCCTTCGCCTCTTCGAATTCCTTCGTTCCTTCGGTTCCTTCGCTCCTTCGCCTCTTCGACTTCCTTCGCTCCTTCGAGTCCTCGAATCCTTCATGTTAATATCGGCCCCAGCGCCCCAGATGATCGTCGCCATCGCGAATCAGAAAGGCGGCGTGGGTAAGACCACGACCGCCATCAATCTCGCCGCCGCCCTGTCGCTCCGCGGCAAGCCGACACTCCTCGTCGACCTCGATCCCCAGGCCAACAGCACGATGTCGTATCTGGACGTGAGCCAGGTCCAGCGCAGCGTCTATGACGCGATCGCGGAGCAGGGGGTCACGTTCGACGACGTGATTGTGCCGTCTTCGCAGCAGCCGAATCTCTGGGTGGCCCCGTCGCGGATTGCCCTCGCGAAGCTCGAAGCCAAGCTGGTCGGCGAGATCGACTCGCACTACCGGTTGAAGGATCGCCTGCAGCCGATCGCGGAGCGGTTTCCTCATATCGTGATCGATTGTCCGCCGACGCTGGGGCTGCTGACGGTCAACGCGCTGGTGGCGGCGACGCATCTTTTGATCCCCATCCAGTCCTCGTATTTCGCGCTCGAGGGCACGGACGATCTCCTCGAAACGATCGAGAAGGTCCGGGCGCGGGCGAACCCCGGGCTGCAGATTCTCGGTGTCGTCATCACGATGCACGACAAGCGGACCTCGCTGGCGCGGGACATCCGGGCCCAGATCGACAAGGTATTCGGCAACAAGGTGTTCAAGACCGTCATCACCAAGAGCGTCCGGCTGGAAGAGAGTCCTGCCTACAAGGAGTCGATCTTCACGTTCGCCCCCGATTCGACAGGCGCCGCGGAGTATTACCGGCTCTGCGAAGAAGTCATGGATCGCGCATGAGGGTCGAAAAGGAGAGTCATGACCGCTAAACGAGGATTGCCGTCGACGGTGCGCATGCGGCACGACGAGCACTATGTGGATGCGCTGACGAGCTCGGCCGGTGCCCCGATCGGCCGCCTCATCGCGATCGACGAGCTCGACCCCAATCCCAACCAGCCGCGCCAGGTCATGGGAGACCTGTCGGAGCTGATGGCGTCGATTGCCGAAAAAGGCATTATTGAACCGATCATCGTTCGGCCTCGCGGGACCCGATTCCAGATCGTCGCCGGCGAACGACGTTACCAGGCGGCGGTGCAGGTGGGTCTGCGCGAGATCCCGATCGTCATCCGCGATGTCGACGAGGCCGAGATTATCGAGATTGCGCTCATCGAGAATCTCCAGCGCAAAGACCTGACGGCCTTCGAAGAAGCGGAAGCCATGCAATCGCTGGCCAGCCGCTGCAGCTATACCCACGAAGACATGGCGCGCAAGCTGGGGAAGTCGCGCACGTCCATTACCGAGTCGCTCTCCCTCAACAACATGCCCGACGAGGTGAAAAACCTTTGTCGGCTGGCCGACATTTCTTCCAAATCATTGCTTCTAGAGGTAGTTAGACAGGGTGATTTCCAGAAGATGGTCACCCTGGTCGAGCGCATCGCCCGGGACGGCGGCGCCACGCGTGAAGAGGTCCGCCGCGACAAGGACGTCCCGAAGCCGAAAGCCGGACGCCCGAAACACTACGTGTTCAAGTACCGGCCGCCTACCAAAGCCTTCAACCTGCAGCTGCGATTCACGAAGTCCAAGGTCGACCGCGACGAAGTGATCGAAGCGCTGCAGGCCATCATCCGCGACCTCCGTCAGCAGTAACCGCGACCGCCGCCGACTCGGTGCCGGTGCGGCGAATCTCCAGGGGCGGTCTAGCACGAGTTGCTGTCGTTCGGCTCACCGGAGACTCGGTTCCACACGGCTGGGTTCGAACCCCGGAGCCGATCGACCTCGGCGAAATCGTCCGAGCAAATTGCATAGGCGCCGATCCTGAGCTCCGAGTAGGGCCAGAAAGCGCGTGGAGTCCCGCTAGCGGGTAACCGGCAGCGGCCACCACATACGCAGGGGAATGTATAAGTATTCAGCCTTTGGTTAACATAACATGCATTATCAGAACCTGCGGAAATAGCCAGAAAACAGTGCCTGTGCAAACTCCGCGCACCCAAAACGCGGTCGTCCGACCGAACTCGCACCCTCCGCTGTCGGTGGAACGAATCCCTGCGGTATCCTGAAGACCGCCCGTGAAAACGCTCGACCGCTACCTGATTCGTGAAACCCTGCCGCCGCTGTTCCTGTCGCTGCTCATTTTCACGTTCATCCTGACGATTCCGCCGCTGATGGAACAGCTCGAGGCGCTGGTCGCCAAGGGCGTTCCGTGGGGCGTCGCCGGACGGATGATGCTGACGCTCGTCCCGCAGTCGCTCGGCCTGACCATCCCGATGGCGCTCCTCGTCGGACTCCTCATCGCCCTCGGGAGGCTCTCGGGCGACCGCGAGGCCGTGGCGCTCCTCGCCTGCGGCGTCAGCCCCTACCGGCTGCTCCGGCCTGTGCTCCTGCTGGCGGCCGTCGCCGGCCTCGTCCACCTCTACGTGATGATCTGGGCGATTCCCGACGCCAACCAGACCTTCCGCCAGCTGTCCTACGACGTCATCTCGAAAAAGGTCGAGAACGACGTGCGGCCGCAGGTCTTTTTCCAGGAATTCCCGAACCTCGTGCTCTATGCGCGCGACATCCCGGTACAAGGCCCGGGCGGCTGGAAAGACGTCCTCGTCGCCGACACCCGAAAGGCCGGGGCGCTCGACCTCTACATGGCGCGCAACGGGCGGCTCAATCTCAACCGCGAGAAGCAGACGGTCGACCTGGTCCTCGAGAACGGCACCCGCTATTCCAGCCAAGGGCCCGACGGCCGGCAGATCGATACCTATCGCTTCAGCGAACAGCTCGTGGTGAAGCTCGACCCGAAGAGCGTGTTCCCTCACACCGACCTGATGCGCGGCAACAACGAGTTGCCGATCAGCGATCTCTGGAAACAGGCCGAGGACAAGCTCCAGCACGGCCTGCCGGCGCACCAGGAGATGGAGTCCATCCAGCAGCGGTTCTCGTTCCCGGCGGCGTCACTGGTGTTTGCGGTGATCGGCGTGGCGCTCGGACTCAGCGTCGCGCGGGACGGCAAGGTGGCGGGCTTCGTCGTCGGAATCGCGGTGATTTTCGCCTATTACATCCTGCTGTACCTGGCGCAAGCGGTCACCCGCGGCTACTACGTCGGGCCCCATTCCGATCTCAAACCGCTCCTGATCGCCCAGATGTCGCGGTGGATTCCGAATCTCGTTCTGCTGCCCTTCGGCGTCGTCGCCCTGATCTGGCGGGCCCGCTGGGCCGAGGGCCGCCTGCCGTTCCGGAGCATCGTCAGGCTGACCGGCGCCCTTAAGGGTTGGCTCGATCGCCGCATCGCCTCCGGCAAGGCCGGCAACCCGATCGGCGCGTCATCGACGGCCACGCCGTCGTCTCAGCGCCACGGCGTCGTCGTCGTCATCCGGATTCCAAGCCTCTCCTGGCTGCTCCCCAACATCCTCGACCGCTACATCTCGACCATCTACCTGCGGGCCACGGCCATTTCGTTCGCGGCGCTTCTCGGCATCTTCTACATCTCGACGTTCATCGACAAGACCGACAAGGTCCTCAAGGGCCAGGGCACGAGCCAGATGCTCCTGATGCTGCTCGGCTACATGACGCCGCAGTTCATCTACTACGTGATTCCCCTCTCGGCGCTTCTCGCCGTGCTGGTCACCTTCGGCCTGCTGAGCCGATCCAGCGAGCTGTCGGTCATGAAGGCCTGCGGCATCAGCCTGTACCGGATCAGTGCGCCGCTGCTCCTGCTGTCTCTGGGCTGGAGCGGCATCCTCTACGGGCTCGAGCAGCAGGTCATGGCGAAGGCCAACGAGAAGGCCGACGCGATCGACTCGAAGATGCGCAACAAGCTGCCGCGCACCCTCAACCCGCTCGATCGACAGTGGATCGTCGCGCACGACGGCACCATCTATCACTACGATGCGTTCGACGTGGTCTCCAAGGCGCTCCTCAACCTGACGATCTACGCCCCCGCCGCCAAGGGATGGTCGCTCGACAGTCAGCTCTTTACCGCCAAGGCGGAGTACGAGCGCGGCGAGTGGATCGGGCGGAAGGGCTGGGAGCAGAAATTCACCGTCCAGAAAGGGGGCTACGCCGCCTTCTCGGAACGGCGGCTCCCCCTCGAGCCCCCGAGTTATTTCGAGACCGAAGCCCCGGTGGCCGACATGATGACGGTGCCCGAGTTGAAGCGGTACATCAACCAGCTCAAGGCCAGCGGATTCAACGTGGTACCGTTTACGATCGACCTCCAGAAGAAGCTGGCCTTTCCATTCGTCACGGTGGTGATGACCCTGCTGGCGATTCCGTTCGGCCTGACCACGGGCAAGCGCGGCACGTTGTACGGAGTCGGCATCGGCATCGTGCTGGCGCTGGGCTATTGGATCGTCATGGGCGTGTTCGCGGCGATCGGCAAGGCGGGCGTGCTCAATCCGGTCATGGCGGGATGGGCCCCCAACATCCTCGCCGCCGGGTCTGCCGTCTACCTCTTGTTGACCGCCAGGACCTGAGCCTCGTCTGGCGTGACTGCCGGGGAGGTCGGCGCGATCTCTTTGAGCGCGGCCATCAGATCGCTGGCCAGCAACCCGTGGCGGAAGGCTTCGCGGAGCGCCCGTTCGGCGAGCTGACGCGCAATGGCCTGCGACGACCGCCGCGACTCGCGCGGCCTGGCCGCGACGAACGCGCCCAGTCCCCGCCGCATCTCGACGATCCCCTCCTGCGCCAACGTGCGGTAGGCGTGTTGGACCGTGTTGGGGTTCAGTTTCAACTCCGCGGCCACCTGCCGGGTCGCCGGCAGCGGCTCGCCTGGTTTCAGCACGCCAACCGAAACGGCGCGTTGAATTTCATCCGCGATTTGGCGATAGACCGGCCGCGGGTCGTCGGCTCGCACCTCGACAAACATCGCGGCAGCATAGCGCACTAGTTGGGGCGTTTACTAGTTATCTAGACAACTAGTGCACTATTTTACTAGTGCACTAGACTCAATCGTGAATCGTCCCGATTGCCCCGGCGCGGCGTTCGTCAAATCGACGACCAGGAGGATCGATGTCACGGCAGCCGGGTCCGGCGACCGGCCATCCGGGTCGCCGAACTCGCGCATCTCGGCAAGCGCGGCGTGGATGAGGTGGACCCGCTCGTCCACGAAAAACGAGGTACCCCACCGGTGGCCGTCGGCCGTCCGAACCTGGACCGCAATCCGCGACGGGCGCCTTGCGGTCAGCGCGAGCTCGACGGCGCGGAACCGCTGACCGGAGACGTCGCTCGCAAGCGCCGCGTACTGGCTGGCGCGATCACCCTCCGCAAGGCGGTAGTCGAACTCCGCGGAATGGGCGCCGGCCCGAAGACTCGCCTGAGACACGGGGTCTTTCTCGATCCGCCACGGGAAAGGCGCGATCTCAGCCGGTAGCGTGTCTCGGTCGGTCCGGTTGGACGTCTCGGATGGCGATGCCCCGCCCGCGAGCGTCCCGATCACGATTGGGTTGCTGACCAGCCATGGCACCGGCGGCTGACCGGGCGCTCCCGCCACACGTCCTTCGACTCGGTACGCACCCGCAGCCTCTGCCGGCACTTCGCGGCGGATTTCTCCGGACCCTCGCGTCAGCTCGCCCGCCGGCCCGATGAGCACGAGCTCGCCGCCGCGCGGCAGCGTGGCGCGGGCGACCAGCGTCACGGTGGCGCCGGAAGGACTCGCATGGAAATCGAGCAGCGCCGGCGTCGCCAGACTGTCGATCGTCGTGAACACGCTCCCCTTTCGAATCGCCTCGAATACGAGCCGGGCGTCGAGGCCGGCGTCGGTGGACAGGGGGCGTTCCAGGATCACGCGCAGGCTCAGCTCGCGAAAGCTCGCCTCGTAGCTCGGGATGCCGATCGTGCTGAACAGCGTGCGGTTCGCGTCTTCGATCCGCGAGCCGGGGCCGCCGTGCGCGTCGGAGGCGCCAAGCGCGATGACTCTCCTGTTCCGCAGGAGCGCGTCCCAGCGGTCGAGGGTCGCGGGCCGATCGAGGAGCGACGCGAGCGCGCCAGCCGGACGCAGAAAGTACGCGAGTCCGGCCCGGGCGAGCGTGACGCCTGTCTCGTCGCGCCATTCGCTGTCGGCGTTGATCCACTCGAGGCCGTCAATTGGCGACGTCGCGTCGGTCCAGCGCAAGGCCGGTTTCGGGGAATCGGGATGCGCGGCGATGCCGAGGCCGCCGAGCCGGGCGACGTCCTCGACAACCGCCGCCCCTGCTCCGCCGAGCGGATACGGCGCGGGCCGCATGTCGAGCGCTACGTAGTGTCCCGCGTCGGCGCTGATCTCGACGGCATCGAGCATCAGCACGCCGTCCATGTATTCGGGAGAATCGGCCGGGCGGGTGCCGTCGCCGTGATCGGTGAGGATGACGAACGTGAGCCCCGCGCGCGCCGCCGCCGCGGCGATCGTCCGCTTGTCTCCGTGGCCGTCCGATCGCGTCGAGTGGACGTGGTAGGCGCCCTGGACCGTGCGCGCGGCCAGATCGTGCCAACCCGACGTGTCGACTGACGCGGGGGATGCGGGCAGGATCGCAAACAGAAAGACGCTGACCGCGGTCATCGCGATCAGCGTCCAGATCAGTCTGCGCACAGGGGCCAGACCGGGGTCAAACCGGGGTCAGACGGGGGTCAGACCGGGTCAGACCACCTTCGCCCGGGCTTTGCCCTGTTACGTGGCGTCCGCGCGGAGCGCGTTGGCCTTGTCGGTGCGCTCCCAGGTGAACTCCGGCTCGGTCCGGCCGAAATGGCCGAACGCCGCGGTCTTCTTGTAAATAGGCCGCCGCAGATCCAGCGACTCGATGATGCCGCGCGGCGTCAGCTTGAAGTGCGCGCGTACCAGCTCGCTGATCTTCTCGTCGCCGATCGTGCCGGTACCAAAGGTGTCGATCAGCACCGATACCGGCTCAGCCACGCCGATCGCATAGGCCAGCTGCACCATGCAGCGCTCCGCCAGTCCGGAGGCGACGACGTTCTTCGCGACGTAGCGGGCCATGTAGCACGCCGAGCGATCGACCTTCGTCGGATCCTTGCCCGAGAACGCGCCGCCGCCGTGCGGTGCCGCGCCGCCGTAGGTGTCGACGATGATCTTGCGGCCGGTGACGCCGGCGTCGCCGTGCGGACCGCCGACCACGAACCGCCCCGTCGGGTTGATGAGCACGCGTGTCTTCGCGTCCATCATCTCCTTCGGAATCACCTTGTTGACGATGTTCTCGGTGATGTCTTCTCTGAGCGTCTCGTTGCTGACGGTGGGGCTGTGCTGCGTCGACACGACGACGGTGTCGACGCGGACCGGCTTGCTGCCGTCGTATTCGACGGACACCTGCGACTTGCCGTCCGGCCGGAGATAGTCCATCGAGTGGTCGCGCCGGCGCTCCGACAGGCCGCGCACCAGCTTGTGCGCCAGCATGATCGGCAGCGGCATCAGTTCGGGCGTCTCGGTGCAGGCATACCCGAACATCAGGCCCTGGTCGCCGGCGCCGCCGGGATCCACGCCTTGCGCGATATCTGGCGACTGTCCGTGAATCGACGAGAGCACGGCGCACGTCTCGGAGTCGAAGCCGAACTTGCCGCGCGTGTAGCCCACTTCCTTGATCGTCTCGCGGACGATGCTGGGAAAGTCGACGTAGCAGCTGGTGGTGATTTCGCCGGCGACGATGGCGAGACCGGTGGTGACGAGCGTCTCGCAGGCGACGCGCCCGACCGGGTCCTGCGCGAGAATCGCATCGAGAATCGAGTCGGAGATCTGGTCGGCGATCTTGTCCGGGTGGCCTTCGGTCACCGACTCCGACGTGAAATGATAACGACCGTTACGGCTCATGTGCGAATCGAGCTCCTTCGGCTAGCGCAAATTTCGAGCAGGTAGAACCTTCGAACTGTACCACATCAACGAGCCCTCCGTCCGCGATTTCACTTCCGCGGGTGAAAGCGATCGTAGACGGTGCGCAGACGCGCCTCGAGCACGTGCGTGTAGATCTGCGTCGTCGAGAGGTCGGCGTGGCCGAGCATCATCTGGATGGAGCGCAGATCGGCGCCGCGCTCGAGCAGATGCGTGGCGAAGGAATGACGGAGGACGTGCGGGCTGAGGCCGCGCTGCACGCCGGCGGCGATGCCGTACGCTCTCAGCACTTTCCAGAAGCCGACCCGCGACAGCCGGTTGCCTCCCCTGGCGTTGACGAACAGCCACGCCGACTTGCGCGTCTTGAGGAGCGCCGGGCGGGCGTCGGCGAGATAACGGCGGACCCAGTCGGCGGCGGTCCGACCGAGCGGCACGATGCGCTGCTTGTCCCCCTTGCCCACGCACTTGAGATAGCCGGCATCGAGCGCGATGTCGCCCGGTTTGAGCGACAGCAGCTCGGTCACCCGCAGTCCCGTCGCGTAGAGGAGTTCGATCAGCGCCTTGTCGCGCATACCGCGAGGCGTGGCTGTGTCGGGTTGCGCGAGCAGACGGTCGACCTCGTCGAGCCCGAGATATTTCGGGAGCGCCGGCCACGCGCGCGGCGCCCGGAGATCCTCGGCAGGGTTGCCGGAGATCCGCTTCTCGACGAGCAGGAACTTGTAGAAACCACGAACGCAGGCGACGGCGCGGGCAACCGATCGCGGCGACAGGCCGCCGCTCATCAACTCCCGTACGAAGGCTTCGAGATCGACGCGACCGAGCTGATCGACGGTTCGGCCCTGGCGCTCGGCAAACCCGGTCAGCACCGCCAGATCGCGCGCGTAGCTCTCGACGGTGTTGGGCGACACTCGGCGCACGTCGCGCAGGTATCCGAGGTACGTCTCGATCACCGCAGGCCCCGCCGGCGGCGAATCGCCCACTCCGCCGTCAGGCAGATCGCGAAAGCCGCCGCCCACCACGGCGAGCGCGTCGCCGGCACCGACCGCGTCACCGTCATGAGCGGCAGGCGTTCGGCCATCGCGCCGACGAGCGCCCGATCATCGGTGAAGACACCGCCTCCGGACGCCTGCGCCGCGATCCGAAGAGACGCGGCGTTTGATGGCGGCCCAGCCGCCGCGGGGTCGGAGTAGACCAACGTCTCGCCGCGCGCGTCACCGACTGACGCGCTGACGACATACCGGCCTCCCCGAGCCGGGCGCCAATCGCCTTCGTAGAGACCCGGCTCACCGGACGGCCACAGGCGCACCGCCGTATCGCCGCCGATCGTCGCGTCGGCGGCGTGCGCGCGTGCCGGCCCGAGCCCGACGCGCTCCCCCGCCGTCAGTTCGCGATCGGCCAGTCGCACGCGAACGCGCACGGCGTCGCCTGGACGAACCACTGAGGGGCGCGCCGCCACCTCGAGACGCCTGGGCACTGTCGCCGCCTGCGCGAGCAGCGTCGCGGCCCAGAAGCGGCTGAACGCGCCGTCGCCGCGGTCGCGATAGCGCCACGCATCCAGCGCACCCGATACCACGATCGCGCCGGCGCCGCGGCGGATCGCCATCACGACCGGCCTGGCTGCGCCGTCGAGCGCCAGCGGCGTGGACGCCCCACCGGCCAGCCGCGGCATCGCGAACTCCGACGCGCTCAATCCCTCGCCTCCTGCGCGAAGCGGGACGGCAGTCTCGAGCTGCTTCGCCTCGAACGTCAGGCCCGGTACCAACTGGGCTGCGCGAGCGCCGGGAAGACGATCGGGTACGAACACGAGGATGCCTCCTCGCGTCTCGACGAACCAGCGCACCGCCTCGAACTCGGCCGGCGACAACCCCTCGAGGCTGCCGCACACGACGAGGTCGTAGGGCGCAAGCGCTTCCGCGCGCAACGCCGCCGGAGGAGCGCCGGCCAGTGTCGCGGCGGCCTTCGTTGCGTGCTGCACGCTCGCGACCCGAAAGCCCGGCTGCTGTTCGAGCGCCCGGCGCACGAACACCGCTGGCCAGGTGACGTCGGACTCGTAGACGAGCGTCGGGATGGGATCGCGTATCGGCGACGCGAGCACGTCCGCTGTAACCGGATCATCTGAGCTGCCGGGCGAAGACAACACGCGCACGCGCAGCACCGAGGCGCCGGAGGTGGCCGGCAAGTAGTCGAACGTCGCAGTCCACGTCTCGTCCTCGCCTTTCCAAGTATGGAGACTCGAGGCAACCGGCAGCCCTGTGTCTTCGAGCTGGATGGTCGTCGACTGCCCGGCGCGCCCGCGCGCGCGCAGCATCGCCGACACGGTGACGGACTGTCCAGCCGCACGCGTCGCCGACGCGGAGATCCCTACAATCGTCACGCCGCCACCCGGCGACAGGAGGTAGACCGGGCGCTGCGGCGACGGCGGGTCGACGCCGGGCGCGACGATCGTCGCGGCTTCACCGCTCGACACGATCGGAAATGCGGCCGCACGGAGCCGCTCCGCGAGGGGCGCGGTCATCGCGGCGGCGTCCACACGGACGCCAGGCCGCTCACGACGCGGCAACGGAATGCGCGGATCGGCGACCGCAACGAGGGCGAGAACGACGGCGATCCAGCGCAGCGCGCTCACCGGCCGCCACCCTGCAACGCCGCGGCGCCGGCAAGACGTGCGGTCTCGGCATCGATCGGAGCCGCGTCGAGGCGTCCCCGCTGCGCGCGGGTCGCGAGCGGCGGCGCCGCCGCGCGCAGCGCCTCTCGGGCGCGCGCGAGGTCGGCGCGGGCCAGCGCCGCGCGCGCGCCCGTCAACTGTCGCGACGCCTGCTGCACATCGGCGGCGCCGGGCTCGATCGCGATCACCCGCTCGGCCAGACGGCCCAGCCGATCGGATGCTCCCGCGTCCAAGCTCGCCGCGATGTCCGCGAGGTCGGCCAGCGCGGCACGCGCGGTGTCGGTCCGCGCGTCGCCAGCCGGCGGCGCGAGTTCGCGCTGCCAGCCACGCACGCCCGCGATATCGCCCGACAGCCTGCGGGCCGGGTCGATCCGAATCCGCGCCGGCAGCGCGCGCAGCAGATAACGGGCGTGGCCGAACGCGCGTTGCAGCGCGCGAACGGCCTCCTGGGCCGGCGGCAAGGCGGCGCGCGTATCGACGCCGGCGAGCGCCTGCTCGACAGTGGTCATGAGCTCGGTGGCGGCGACGATGTCGCGGCGCGCCTGGTTGGCGAGCCGTCCTTCCTGAATCTCGTGCGACGCTTCCGCCTCGACGACCTCGTCTTCCACTTCGCCGCCCAGCATGAACACGAAGTTGGCGCGTACGGCGCGCTGCTCCGCGGCGATCGCGGCCGCCGTCTCCCCAACCTGCGCGCGCGGCATCCCGCGCCGCTCCTCGGCGATGAGCCGCTGGATCTTCAGTACGATCATCGCCTGGCTCAACGCGTAGCGCGCGCGCTCGGGCGGCATGTCGATCCCTTCGAGCGGCACGTCGCCGGGGCCTGCAATCTCGACGAAGTAGGTCTCGGACGTGGCTTCTCCCGCTGCACCGGGGCGCGCGTCGGCGGCAACGCCGCGGTAGACCAGGACGTCGCCGGGCCCGAGCTTCAGTGCGGCCAGCGGCAGTGTCGCCTCCGCCGACCAGGCTCGATCCGACGCCTTCGCGATCGAGGCCGGGAGCGTTCCCTCGGTGAACGCGAACTCCTCTCCAGTGCCCGAGACGACCGTGTAGCGCAACGCCAGTTCGCGCAGACCGAAGTCGTCCGTGGCCTCGGCGCGGACGCGAACCTCCTTCATGGACACCGGCACGCGCAGGTCGCGCGCCGGCTCCGAGATGCGCACGGCCGGCGCAGCGTCGGGGACGACGGTGAGGGGGACGAGCGCGTGCAGGCCCACTCCCTCGACGCCGATCGATCCGCTCCCGAGCAGCGTGGCTCGAGCCTCGCCGCTCGCGTCGATCGGGAGCGGCACGCCGTTGAGACGAACCGCCGCCGCGCCCGCACCCGTCACCCGGATGACGGCGGTGCTGCCCGCGATCGCTTCGATAGAGGCCGGATCGCGCAGGTGTCGGAGCGGCCGTGCCGTATAGAGAGGCGACGTCACGTCGATGGTGATCGCCGCCGCGGCCGACGACGGCGGACGGCCCGCTGCCTGCGCTCCATGCGCCGGCTGCGCAGCCCGGAAGATCGGCAGCGTGAACACGACAGCCACGGCCGCGGCCGCGGCGGCAAGGCGCCCTGATCGAAGCGGCACGACACGCGAGATCTCGACACGGGTCATGGCCCGCGCCGCCGACCCGATTACGCGGTCGCGCATGTAAGCAGGCACGCGGCCAGGCTCCGCGATCAGCTCTTCGGCCGTGACCGCGAGGTTGCGCAGGAACGGGTGTGACGCTTCGATGAGCCCGGCCGCGCCGCGCGGCGTACGCCGCAAGGCGCCGCGCCGCCAGATCACGGCCGCGATGGCGGCGCCCCCCAATGACGCGCCCGCGATCAGCCCGCCGTGAGCGCTGATCGCAGGACGCGCGAGCGCCAGGATGACGGCACACCCCAACAGTCCTGCCGTCGCCGCGCGCATCGCGTCCGCCACGGCGATGCGCCTGCCGGCATGACCGACGATCGCGACAACCTGCGCGGCAGGCGACGACCCGTCAGGCGGCGTCTGCATGCGCCTCTCGCATCGCCTCGGCGCCGCGCCGCCTCACGACCGCCTCTCCGACGAGGAGCGCCAGCGCGATCAGCCACAACCAGCGACCGTCGTCCGCCTCGGGAGGCGTCGCGACGCCGTGCGGCACGGAGACGCGCTGCCACGCCGCCAGCGTCACATCGTCGATCGCGGCCAGCTCCTGTTCGCGATCCACGAACACCGGCTGCGCCGCCTCGACGACCGCGCGGACGATCGCCGGACCGACCGGCGATGCCGCGGACATGGCGGTGTGCGCCGTCAGCACGCCGTCGCGCTCGCCGATCGTCAGGCTCGTAGCCTCCCCGATCCAGCGAGGATCACTGGCCAGCCGGGTCGCCGCCGATACGATCCATGGTGTCGAGGGAAGCGCGTCGCGCGCGGAGCCTGCCCCCGCGAACGCGATCTCGACCGGACGCGCGGGATTCGCCGACACGACGCCGGAGGCGCGCGCCGCATCGAGTGCGCGGCGGGCCGCGGCCGCGTCTGCCGGCGCGGCCAGCACCTGTAGCGGGCCGCGACCCGCCGCGCCAGTGCGGGTCCAGGTCACCAGGGTCGCGTTCCCGTCCAGCGTCAGCGACGGGCTCCAGCGGCTGCCTCGCCAGCCATCGACGGCGGGCAGCGGCGCACCGGCTGAAGATGGCCGGCCGGCGCGAAGAAGGCGGATTCCCACGCCGGGCGGCACGACCGACAGATCGCCGGCGTCGATCGCGCCGATCTGGAAGTCCGACACGATGACGATCTCCGGCCGGCCGGCGGACGCGTTCTGCAGCCACGGCACCGCGCGCCTGATCGCGTCGTGCAGGTCGGCCGATTCGAGACGCAGCAGGCTGACGGCGCCGTGCGCCTCTCGATCCGCGATCGGGCGCGCGATTGCCGGCGGCACGCTCGCCGACGTATCGACGATCAGCGCCCGGGTGGTGCGAGAGGCCCAGGCACGCTGGCGCGCGGCGGTGACGAGCACCGGTTGCGCAGCGGCGAGCGCCGCGGCGGCGACGGCGGCGGAACGCAGCAGCATCAACCCGGGATCGGACGGCCGCCGCAGCCGCACCGCTGTTGCGTGAACGGACGGTACGAAGCGCATCGCCGGGAAGATGATCCTGGTCGCGTGCCGGCGCATGAGGAAATGCACGAGGATCGGGCCACCGACGAGCAGCAGCGCGACGAACGCGCCCGGCGCCTGCCAGGTCATGCGCCGGCGCTCCCTACGGCGCGGCGGCGCAGGTAGCCGCGCAACGCGCCGTCGAGCGGCGTGTCGGTCAGCACGCGCACGTACTCCATCCCGTGGCCGGCGGCGCGCGATCGCCATCGCTCGAGGAAGGCGGCGATGGCCTCGCGATAACCCTGGGCGGCGACACCGCCGTTCGACAGCACGCGCGCGTGCGTCTCGGGATCCTCGATCTCGAGGTCGCCGCGGAATGGCAGCTCGACCTCGTCGCGCGTCAGGACCTGGATCAGGATCACCTCGTGTCCGATGTGTACCGCGCGCGTCAAGGCGCGATCCACATCGGCGTCCTCGTCATAGAAATCGGAAATCACCACGAAGATGCCGCGGCGCGGCAGCAAGTCGATCGCGCGCGCCAGCGCCACGGCCGCGTGTGTCGCGCCGCCGGCGGCTTCGCGCGCCAGCGTCAGCAGGACGGCGCGCAGGTGCGCCGGGCCGCCGCGGCTCGGCAGATAGCGGCGTACGCCCTCGGCATAGGTGACAAGACCGACGGCGTCTCCCTGGCGCGAGACCAGATGCGCGATCGCCGCCGCCGTCAGGCGCGCATACTGGAACTTCGTCACGCCCGCCGCGCCGGCGTAGTCCATCGACGCGCTGGCGTCGACCGCGATCTGCATCGCCAGGTTCGTCGTCTCGCGGAACTGCTTCGTGTAGAGACGGTCGGTGCGCGCGAAGAGCTTCCAGTCGACGTACCGGAGATCGTCGCCCTGGCGATAGTGGCGATACTGGCTGAACTCGGCGGAATAGCCGTGAAACGGGCTCCGATGGAGCCCGGCGATGGTGCCGTCGACGACGCGTCTGGAGACGAGTTCGAGATCGCCGATGGCGGCGAGTGTCCGCGGATCGAGGAGCACCGGTGTCCTGTCTCCCGTCTAACCCCCGACCTTCGCGGTGGTCAGCAGCCGCTGCACGATCTCGTCCGCGTCGATGCCGTCGGCCTCACCCTGGAAGTTGACGAGCACACGGTGCCGCAGGACCGGCAGCGCCACCTCGTCGACGTCGCGGACGTCCGCCACCACGCGCCCGTCGAGGAGCGCGCGCGCCTTGGCGCCGAGCAGCAGCGCCTGGCCGGCGCGCGGGCCGGCGCCCCATCGCACCCACTTGCGGACGAATTCCGGCGCCTCGGCTCCGGCGGGCCGCGTCGCGCGGACGAGCGTCGCGGCGCGATCGATCACGTTGTCGGCCGCCGGCACGTCGCGGACCAGCGTGTGCAGGCGCTCGATCTCGGGTCCGCTCGCCACTGCCTCGATGCGCGTGCCGCCGCTGCCGGTCGTCGTCGCGAGGATCCGCCGCTCTTCGTCGCGCGAGGGGTAGTCGATGACGACGTTGAACATGAAGCGGTCGAGCTGCGCCTCGGGCAGCGAATAGGTGCCCTCCTGCTCGATCGGGTTCTGCGTCGCGAGCACGAACAGCGGCCGCTCCAGCGCATGACGCACGCCGCCGACGGTCACCTGGTATTCCTGCATGGCCTCGAGCAGCGCCGCCTGCGTCTTGGGCGGCGTGCGGTTGATCTCGTCGGCCAGGACGATGTTCGCGAAGATCGGCCCGGGCACGAACACCATGCGGCGCCGGCCGGTGTTGGGATCATCCTGGATGATCTCGGTGCCGGTGATGTCACTCGGCATCAGGTCAGGCGTGAACTGGATGCGCGAGAACTTGAGATCCAGCGCCCTGGCGAATGTGTTGATCAGCAGCGTCTTCGCGAGGCCCGGCACGCCGATCACCAGGCTGTTGCCGCCAGTGAGAATCGAGAGCAGGATCAGCTCGACGACGGCGTCCTGGCCGACGATCAGCTTGCGCAGTTCCGCGCGAATCTGGTCGCAGCCCGCCTTGAGGCGATCTGCGTGCGCGATGTCGTCTGAGGTCTCGAGGGCTGGGCTCGTAACAGTCGCTGCCACGTGATTGTCCGGTTGAAGTTTGCCAGGCGGTTTCGGTCTTCGGTCTTCGGTCTTCGGTCCTCGGTCCTACGGCTTCCCGTCAACAATTCTCAGCAACAGCTCCTGCGCTCGCACATAGTTCGGCGCTTCCTCAAGCGAATGCAGCACCGCCTTTCTCGCGTTCAGCACGTCACCCGCGTCGTGGTACGCGAGCGCGAGCTGATAGAATGCCTCCGCCTTGTCCGCCGGCGCGAGCGCGACCACCGCGCGGCGCTCGCGAAGCGCGCCCGTCTTGTTGCCGAGTTCCTGATACAGCGCCGCGAGCCGCTCGTGCACGCCCACGTCGAACGGGTTGATGTAGATCGAGCGGTCCAGCGCGTCCGCGGCTCCGGCCTTGTCGCCGGCGGCGGCACGAAGGCGCGCGAGCTCGATGTGTGCGTCGTAGTCGGTCTCGTTGTGCAGCACGTACTGCCCGAGCGCGGCCGCCGCCTTCGCCGAGTCACCCTTCCCGATGTAGATCTGCGCGAGCCCCGCGTACGGGCTGTCACCGCCGCCGTACTCGGGAAACAGGTCGCGCGCGCGCTCGAGCAGCGGGATCGCGGCGTCAGGCTGGCCCGCCTTTGCGAGCGTCACGGCGGCGAGCATCTGGATGCGATAGCTGCGCGGCGAGGCGTTC
>DASXLB010000005.1 GCA_036496585.1 Vicinamibacterales bacterium | reverse complement strand
CGCATTCCACGAGTGGTCCACGAAGAGGCTCAGGGCGGTGATCGGCAGGGCCTTGCCGACGATCGGGGTGACGGCGTTCTGGAAGTTGTTCTCGATGCCGATGTCGATCGGCGAGTCGTTCATCGAGTTCTCGATGCCTGCCCCCACGACGAACGCCCCGCGAATGACATCCTTCTTGCCGGCCTTGAGGTTGGTCGACAGATTGATGCCCCAGCCGGTGGTGCCGCCCGAGAGGTCCAACGTGTCGTCGAGCGTGTCGTCCCAATCGATCTTGCGCACCTGGCCCGCGACCCGCGCGTAGCCCCACGGCTGGGTCGACTTGTAGGCGACCGTGACGTCCGGAATCGGGAAGCGGGCCTTGATGTTCTGCAGTTCGATACGATCGGCGTAGACGCCCTGGTCGCCGCTGGCGCCGGGGCGCTCGAGCGCGAACATCAGGTTGCTGTGCTCCTTCGCGATCGGCGTCCAGCGGACCTGGACGTTGCGGTACCATGCCAGGCCGGTCGGCCCCCAGTACTCGAGCGAGTTGGGGAACGCATCCGGATCGGTGAACGGACTCCAGTACTGGCCGGCGGCGAAGTGACCCAACTCACCCCACGCATGGCGAAGCCGGAACGTCGTCTGACCGGAATCCACTCCCGTACCGAACAACTCGAACTCGAAAATCGTCTTGAGCTCGCCCAGACTCGTCGGGGTCGACGTCTTGAACCCGAGCCGGCTCTGTCGCACGCCGGCGAACGTGCTGTTGTCCCTGCCGAACTCGTCCTTGAACGCCGGCAGCTTGGTCACCCGTAGCGTGTCGTACCAATCCGGATTGATCTGCTTGAAGTCGTGCCCCATGTCCAGCATGGCAAAGCCGTAGATCTCCATCGACGACTTTGGCTCCGGCGCCGCCGACTGATCCTGGGCTCGAGCGGTCGAGGCGCCGAGACCGATCAGCAGAATTGCCGCGATGAATCGCTTCATTGACACACACCTTTCCTGACGCGTCTCGGACGCGCAGAGTTATCGTTTGCTGCTGTTCGACGAGGAAGTCGCGCGCGGCTGTCGATGGGCCGCTAGGATGTGGTCTCCGCGACGGCCTGGGCGATGGGCGCGTCGACCGCCGGGGCCGCCGTCGGCATCACGTTGAAGGAGACCGCGATGCGCGGCGTCTGACCCGCATACGGGTGCACCCAGTGAGAGAGCCAGCTCGGGAAGACAACGAGCAGCCCCGATTCGGGCCGTACTCGAAGCGGTTCTCCGTACGGGTCCCCGGGAGCCGTCACCGTCTCCGCGCCGCCACGAGGATCGAGAAACTCCAGCACGCCAGCGAGCGGAGTGTCCGGATGACTCGTGCCGGCGTCGACGTAGTACGCCCCGGACCACGCGCTGTCCGGATGAACGTGTGGCGCATGGTAGGCACCCGCTCGGCAGATCGCCGCCCACGCCGACAGCGAGAGTGTGCCCTTGAACGTTCCGGCGCCAGCCGAGGCCTCGATCATCTTGCGCACGGCCCACGTGATCCACGTGGTCAAGCCGGCCACCGCCTGCTCCGAACGGCGGAGGAAGTCCGGTCTCGAATGCCAGCCGCCGACATTGCTGCGACCCAGACTCCCGTACGTGACCTCCTCCGCCAGGATGATTGCCCGCAGTTCCTGGTTCATCGCGTCGGCGTCCGGCACGTGCATCCGGCCGATGAGCGTGGGGAACGCCGACGTCAGTTCAATGTCCATCAGCCGTCGCTACTTTCTAGCGGTCACCGTGATTTCGACGTTCCCCGGTCCCACGAGCTTGGCCACGACGACGGTGGTCCGCGTCGGCCGTGGGTCCTTGAAATAGCTCGTGTACACCGCGTTCATGCGCGGAAATTTGGCCCCGTCCGTCAAGTACACCTGCACGCTGACGACGTCGGCCGCCGTCATGCCCGCCGCTTGTAGGACCGCTCCGATATTGTCGAGACTCTGCTTCACTTCAGCATCGAAGTCGCCGGGAATCTTTCCCGCGGCGTCTTCGCCGCCCTGACCCGAAATGTAGAGCGTCCCGTCAATCAGAATGCCCGGACTGTAGTTGCCGCCAGGCTTGGCCCCCGGCGGCATGATGACTTTCTTGTCGGCGCCGAACGCAAGTCCGGCACACAACACTCCGAGCAAGGCCACGACGATCGTTGACGTGCGCATGTCAGCAGAGCGTGACAGACAGGGCCAGCCCCGCCTCGCTCGTCTCCTTGTACTTGCTGTTCATGTCCTTGGCGGTCTGAGCGAGCGCCGTGATCGTGGCGTCCAGATCGACCCGATGCCGGCTGGCGATCTCATTGGTGGCGATCAGATAGGCCGTCCATGCCTTGACCGCGCCGAATGCGCATCGCTCGATACACGGAACCTGGACGTACCCGGCCACCGGATCGCACGTCATGCCGAGGTGATGTTCCAGCGCGGACTCTGCGGCGTTCTCGACGACCCGGGCATCCCCGCCGTATGCCGTGACGAGCATGGCCGCCGCCATTGCCGAGGCGACGCCGATTTCCGCCTGGCAGCCGCCTTCGGCAGCCGAGAGCGTCGCGTTGTGCTTGCACAGGTAGCCAATGGCCGCCGCCGCAAGCATGCCATCGCGAATCTTGTCCTGGGACAGCTTGCGACCACCTTCGCCCAGCGCGTGAACCAGTGCCGGCATGACTCCGGCGGAGCCGCCTGTCGGCGCGGTGATCACGAGGTGGCCACGTCCGTTCTCTTCGGAGCCCGCGAGCGCGTAGGCCGAAATGACGGCAATGCCGCGGTCCGCCTGGAACTCCTGGGTCATGGCGCGTTTGTAGACCGTCGCCGCTTTGCTGTGCAGCTTGATGGGCCCGGGCAACACGTCGTCCTCCGATACGGCAAGGCCTGACTTCACCGTCGCGTTCATCGCGTTGATGATCTTGTCGACAAAGGCCCAGACCTCCGCCTCGGTCTTGCCAGGGATCGCCATCTCGTTGGCCAGCATCACCTGCGCGATCGTCAACTTGTTCTTGTCCGCGTGCTCCCGCAACTCTTTCATCGTCGAGAACGGGTACTTCGGCGCGTTCTTCTTCGGCGGCGTGTAGCCTTTCCACTCGATGAATCCGCCGCCCACCGAGTAGTACTCCTGCTCCAGCAGCACGTCATTGCCGGCCAGCAGCTTGCACGTCATGGTGTTCGGGTGATGGAAATCCCCCTTGGTCGCGTCGTAGATAACGTCCTTCAGCGTGACGTTGACAGTCTTGTCGCCAAGCTTCACCGGGAACGTCTGGTCAGGATTGGTGATCAAGCTATCGAGGAACTTCGGATCGACCGTGGCTGGTTCCTTGCCGATCAATCCCGCGAGTGCGGCGCGCTCGGTGCCGTGCCCTTTGCCCGTCGCGCTGAGGCTGCCAAACAGGTTGACTCTCAGTCCGGTGGCCTTCGCGAGCTGATCCGCCGGGAGCTTCGTGCTCCGCTGGTAGAAGTCGTAGGTGATTCGCATCGGGCCGATCGTGTGCGAGCTCGAGGGACCCGGCCCCACTTTGTAAAACTCGTCCAACACCGTCATCACGGGTCCCTTGGACTTCTTCACGACCTCCAGGTCGGCGGACAGTGGCACGGCAGGCGCGGCCTGGGCGGGTGCCGCGGGAACCGGCGGAGGGGCATTGGCTTCGGTTTCCGTCTTCGTGCAGCCGGTCATGACGGCGGCCGCGGTGATGACGGCGCCGCGCACGAGGAACTTCCGGCGATCGAAGCCGGTCGGAATCTCGGGCAGCCGCTGCTCGGCGGGGTCAAACGGATCCGGACGGCCATCGGCTCGGTCCGATGTCGTTGATCCGGTCACCCGGGTTCTGTCGTCTTCCCTGTGGGACATAACGGTTCTCCTTGGCTTTCGCTGTGGTTTCGAGGGGCGCGGCACGCAAAGTAGCAACGACGGGATGCGCCGTCTACTGCCCTTAGGGGAAGGATCGACGCGAGGCCCGGCCGACGCGATTCACAGCGCGACGCGGCGAATGACGTCGAGCACACCCGCGTCGGTCTTCCGGAGGAAGGCAGAACAGCCCGCCGCTTCCGCGTCCGCGCGGACTCCCGGATCGTCCAGGGAGGTAATGCAGATGAAGGGCGCCGAACGGCCTTCTGCCACGAGACGCCGGCCTAACTCGATACCCGACATGCCTCCGAGATTGACGTCGAGCACCAGGCAGTCGAACCGCGGATGTTTCGTGTCGGCGAGGAAGGCCTCCGCCGAGCCATAGGTGATCGACTGCATGCCCGCCGCGCGCAACAGTCTGCTGAGCGAGCGGCAGAAGTTGTCGTCGTCATCCACGACGGCTACGTAGACGGGTTCGGCGACGCTCATTTTCTAGCCAGTCATCCCTGCAGGGGTCGGCGAGTTGGGTTGACGACCGGCCTCGTGAGCAGACCACACCCGAGCGCCATGAAAATGCGGCTCGATCCGCAGCTGGCCTTGGCGCAACATCTCGCGGCAGAGGCTTCCGAGGGCGGGCGCGAGACCGAGGATGTCCAGCTTTGGCGGGTGCAGGTCATGCGCCAGGCAGCCCATATCGCGCGTGATGTCGGTCGCGCACTCGAGAAGCTGCGACACCGATACCGCGATCTCTGCTGGCGATCGAGATGTATACGTGTCCAGACATTGGATGTCCATGCACAACCGTGCCAGTTTCTGACCCAGGTTGTCGTGCAGATAGCGCGCGAGGCGGGAACGCTCCGACTCCTGAGTGGCGATCAGTCGTTCAGCCAGGTACTCCGCATCCGTGCAACTCGAACGTAGCGCCGCCTCGGCGGGGCGAAGTGCCTGCTCCATCTGCCGTCGTCTCGACCGCTGGACGAGCAGCGCCGCGACGAGCGCCGCCTGCACGGAACACACTGCGATGCCAGTGATCATGTTCGTTGCATTTGAGCCGCCGGAGCATCGGCGGCTGTGAGCACTATAAGAGCCTGCGCCGAAGTCGACTACTACCCTTTGGGGCAGGCCGCCGCTGGTCGCGAAGAGGCGGCCGATCGTCGTTCGCTGAAGGCGATGTCATACCACTCGCGGTGGCAACAGGTACAGCGTCATGGCAAAGATCGCATAGACCATCAGCAGCAGGACACCCACGAACCACGCCGAGCGCCCGCTGTTGGTCACCATCGAGGCGGTCATCGTGGCGATGAGCATCATCACCACGGCGCCAGGCCAGAACTGCAGGTCCATCGGCGCCGGGCCAGTCAGATAGCTCACGAGCACCAGCACAGGCGCGACAAACAGCGCGATCTGGGAGGCGCTGCCGAGTGCGATGCCGACGCTCAGATCCAGCCGATTCTTGCGCGCGCCTGAGAACGCCGTCGGCATCGCCGAAGCGCTGCCGACGAGCGCCACGATGATGAAACCCACGAACGCCGGCGTCATCCCGAACGCCTCGGCCGCCTGCTGCACCGACTCGACGAAGATGTCGCTCACGAGCGCGACCAGGATCGTCACGCCGGCCAGCGTCGTCAGGGCCACGCCCATCGGCCACGGCGCTTCGCCGGCCTCCGCATGTCCCACGCTGCCAAACCACTCGCGGTGGGTCCTGAGCGAGAACAGCATGCTCAGTCCGTAGGTGACGATGAGCAGCACGGCGAGGCCCACGCTCAGTTTGTGGCTGAACGCCGCCGCCGCGACGTCGGCATGCGAGATGGCCGAGGGAATCAGCAGTGCAACCGTGGCCAGGAACAGCAGGCCCGCCTGCATGCGGGCGCTGACGCGGTTGTATTCCTGCTCGTGGTGCTTGAGTCCGCCAAGCAGAAACGACGCACCGAGGATGAACAACGTGTTGGTGACAATCGGGCCGGCGATGGACGCCTTCACCAGCGTGTATTGCCCGGCGCGCAGGGCAGCCAGCGCGATCACCAGTTCTGCCAGGTTTCCGAGCGTGGCATTCAGCAGGCCACCGACGGCATCGCCGGTCTTGGCAGCGACGGATTCGGTGGCCTGGCTCAGGAGCACGGTCAACGGCACGATAGCCAGCACGGACAGCACGAAGAGCCGCGTGTGCGCCTCGTGATTGACCTGTCGGGCGGCGAACACCACCGGCACGAAAGCCAGCAGCCAGAGCAGCCTGTTGCGCTGAATCGCTTCGAGCAGGGGCTTCATGGATCAGTTGTGTCCTGAACCGCGTTTGGACCTGTCGGATCGCGGCTCACCGATAAACCGGCCCGCCGATGTAGCCGCCCCCGTACGGACCGCCCCAGGCGCCCGGGTATCCGTAGCCGACGCCAACGCCGACTGCGACATCGCAACCCGAACTCGCGAGCGCGATCGTGAAGACTCCAGCGAGAAGAAATGTGCGGTTGAGCCACGTGCGCAGATGCATTCGAAACACCTCTCGAAAAGCCGGATGACTCCGCCCCTGGTCACAGGGGGTATTTCTGCAGGGCGACGACGCCGCCCGTCGGATCGGCGACGACGACAAGCGTGCCGTTGCGGCGATCGGGGGACGGACTGAGGAGGATGCGCCCGCCAAGGCTGGTTGCCTTCGCGGCGAGGGCCGCGGGATCGTCCACGAGGACGTACGGCAGCCAGTTCGGTCGCACCTGGCTGGCCGAGGCGGGCAACTGAAAGAGGCCGGCCCGCGGCCGGTCGCGACGCAGCACGAAGTACTCGAGGCCCTGCCCGCGGTCCGTACTGGTCGCCTCATAGCCGAGCACGTCCTTGTAGAAGGCAAGCGCTTTGGAGGCGTCCTGCGCCAGGTACTCCCGCCAGAAGAAATGAGCCGTCGCCGGGCTGGCCGGAAGAGCGGGCACGCCTGCCGTCGGTTGCAGCAGCCCGATGGCAGCCCCCTGCGGATCCGCCATGACGCACACGCGGCCTGCGCCGGTCGCGGTCGGCGGCGCGAGGATCTTTCCACCGGCGGCCTCCACCTGCTGGACCGTCCGATCGATGTCGGCGACCGTCACGTAGCTGACCCATTGGGAGGCCGCATCCTTGATGCTGCGGACATCCACCAGTCCCCCCACAGGTCCGGTGGCCGTGGTGGCGATCAAGTAAGGCCGCCCGGCGCGGCTGACGTCCTTGAACTCCCAGCCGAGGAGTGCGCTATAGAACTTGCGCGCCGCCGGCGCATCGGTGGTCACCAAATCCTGCCAGACGAAAGCGCCGCCGGTGGCCGATGGCGGGCGATTGGCCGGTGCGGACGTCGCGCTGCTGCTCGCGCAGCCGGCGAGGACGGTCTGGGCCGCCAGGATCAACGCGACGGGCGTGCCCGACCGTATGCGAATCATCATGACGAGGGCAATATAGCGAGCCGGGACGTCGCCGACTACAGCCCTTTGGGGAAGGTCGGCGCTGATTCCGCGAAGAGACCCGCTTCCTCGGTCAACCCGACGACCGATTGCACGTGGAGTTTCGTGGTGATGGCCGTGCGGTGTAGCTTCACCGTCCGCTCATGAATGCTGAGATCGCGCGATCTGCTTGTTCAGCCTGTCTCGGACGACGTGGCCGAGCACCTCGAACTCGCCGGCCTGAGGGCTTCGAATCGGGGCGCGCAGCTCATGTCCCACCCCAATGAATTCAGCCACGTGGATGCCCCGCACGTTGAAGCTCCTCGGCCAGGATGGGGACACCGAGATTGCTCGCCTGCATACCTGCGGCAACGCAGATCTTGAGCACTTCCATGATCTCCTCCATCGTCGCGCCGAGCTTCAGGGCGGTCTGGATGTGCCGGCGTGTTCCGGGCGCGTACATGTGAATGATCGACGCATCGACGGCGATGCTCAGTAGTTCCGCCAGCTTGGGCGTGAAGACCCCGCTGGTGTAGACGGGAAGACTCGCGGCGATGATGGCTTCCGTCCATGCTGGGTCGATCTCGAAGAACCCATCCCAAGCCGCATTCCATTGACCCGCGGCTTCCATCTTGTCGCAGACAGGTGTCGCCGCCGGTCCCTTCGGCGCCAGCTTCACACCGGCCCTTTTGGCTTCTTCCAGAAGAATTGGGGCGCCCAGGCTGAACGTATGGATCGATAGGAGAGACGCGATCTTGAGAACCATCAGGATCTCTTCGCGGGTCGCTCCGGACTCGAGTGCGCTGCGAATATGGCGCCGGGTGCCACCGGCACTCATGTTCGTACATGCGGCATTCACCGCGACGCTGATCAGCTCGACGTCCTTACGCGGTAGTACGCCGCGGGTCCACGGGTCAGCGGACATCGTGAGGCACTGATCGATGAAGACCGGGTCCCACTCACGAAACTTGGCGAGCGCCAGGTGGTCCCAGGGACCGCTGGCTTCTTCGTTGTCGGTTACGGCCATTTTCACGTCTCCTGAGCCTTGCGAGAGTAGGGGCCGGTCCTCGAATAGAGGACGGGCCGCATTTCACTTCGTCGCCACCGCCGGTGGCGGCGTCATGCAGAACGCCGTCGGATGTCTGAGGCTGGACGCTCCTTGCCATCGGTCTCCCTGGCCGCAGAGCCGCGATCGTTGTCGGCGCGATTGGGCAGCATGCCTGGGTTCTTCAGCGTCTTGTCCATGCTCCGCCGCCGGCATGAATTTTCGAAGTGCGTCACTGAGGCAGTCATCCGTTTCTCCGAGTTGACGGTGGGCACTATACGGTTGGTGGATCGGGCCGCGCTACGACCCTTAGGGGAAGGAACGACGCGACTTTCCTGAGGAGACGCAGGCCCATTCAGCGAAGATCTCATTCGTGGTGATGATCACGCTGGTGTGCTCGAACGGCGTGAACCGCCGGTGAAAGAGCAGCGCGCCGATGGCGGGGTATCCGAAGAGTATTGGCGGAACGAGTTGAACTACGGGTGCAACATTCCGGCGAACACGATGTATCGCAGGTTAACGGCACCACAAAGGGCGTGCGCGTACGCGGACCACTACCCTTTCGGGAAGGGCGGCGCTTGCGCCGTGAAGAGGCCCGCTTCCTCGGTCAGCCGTGTGAGCTCGGCGACCGATTGCACGCGGAGTTTCGTCGTGATGGCCGTGCGGTGCAGCTTCACCGTCCGCTCATGGATGCCGAGATCGCCCGCGATCTGCTTGTTCAGTTGGCCGCGCACGACATGGCCGAGCACTTCGAGTTCCCGCGGCGTGAGCGCGTCGAAGCGCGCGCGCAGATCACTTCGCCTGGCGCGGGCCTCACGCTCACGCGCGTCTCGGGCGAGCGCGCGCGCCACGGCCTCGAGGAGCAGCTCCTTCGCCGCACGCTTCTCCAGGAAGTCCTCCGCCCCGTCGCGCATCGCGCGGACGCTCGAAGGAATGTCGCCGTGGCCGGTGAGAAAGAGGGTCGCGAGCGGATGGCCGGACTGGGCCAGGGCCGCTTGAAGTTCGAGGCCGTTCATGCCAGGCATCCGCACGTCAGTGACCAGGCAGCCCGGCTCGTCGTCTCTCCGCTGCGCGAGGAACTCTGCCGCCGACGCAAAGGTCTTGACCACGAACCCGCTGGCCCGCAGCAGCCGGGCGGTCGCTGCCAGAAAGGACGCATCGTCGTCGACGATGTGGACGACGGGTTCGGGCATCATGCCACCGACAATATACACGTGACCGCATCGCTGACACGGCGCGCGCTCATCTCGATGATGACAGCCGTTGTCAACCGAACATCCAACCTTCCCCTAAGGGCAGTGGTCGCGGTGCCCCTGATCTTTATAGTGCTCATTCGACTGGCAATCACGACCATCGAAGACACGCTCCGTCACGATTCAGGTCATACATGGGGCAGGAAAAGTGGAACAGACATCGAGCCCTGACTCCGGAAGCTTGGCGGCTCGGCATCCAGACGTCGGGACCCGGCTCGCAGCCGACCGCACGTGGCTCGCTGACGAGCGCACGCTGATGGCGTGGATCCGGACCGCGACCTCACTGATCTCGTTCGGCTTTACGATCTACAAGTTCTTCGAGTTCGAAACGGGCCAGGGCCTTCGCGCGCATCGGCTCCTCAGCCCTCGTGTCTTCGGCATGACCATGATCGGCACAGGCCTGGCTGCACTCGTGCTCGGAGCCATGGATCATCGCCGGAGCACCAGGCTGCTGCGCGATGAGTTCGGCATCGCACACCGCTCGACAGCCATCATCGTCGCCTCGATCGTGAGTGTCATGGGGCTCATGGCGTTGAGCGCGACGCTGCTGGGGGAATAGGTCCGCGTGACTTACCGCGTGCGGATCGCCGCGCTGTCGACGATGCTGCTCTGGGCAAATGCGGCGCTCACGGCGCAGACAACAGCGTTGCCGTCCTCGGCGAACAGCGGGACGCCGGCACCCGCGCATGCCGCGGCCGAGGCCCAGCCGCCCCCGCCCGAGAAGAAGGAGTCGTTCGAGGAAACGTGGCTCTCGTTCGAGAACAAGGCGATCAGTGCGAAATGGGGCTGGATGCTGATGTTCGACGGCATGGCCATGACCCAGGACAGCACCAACGAGCAGCAGGTCGGCCACGTGCCAGCCAAAGGGGAGCCTCGCGCCGATCGGTTCTATATCTCTGGGCAAATCAAGTTTCCAAAGCCGTGGACCTACTTCGTCGGTACCAACTACAACGGCCTGGACGCGGAGCCGGACGCCAAATTTTCCTGGATGGACATCGCCGTAGACATCCCGCTCACGTCGTGGCTGGGGAGCGTGAAGGTCGGGAGGCAGAAGGTCGGGGTATCCCAGGAGTGGATCATGCCCGGCGCCGACTGGATCTTCATGGAGCGCAGCGGCGCGGCCAACGCGTTCATCCCGCAGCGCAACATCGGCCTGCGTCTGCACCGTTCGTTCGCCAATGGCCGCGCGACATATTCGGCCGGCGCGTTCAACGACTGGTTCATGAACGACCGCTCCTTCTCAGCCAACGGGAGTCAATACACGGGCCGGTTCGAGTTCGTGCCCGTCGATCGTGATGCGGACCAGACCGTCGTGAGCGTCGCGGGCGGGGTCTATTACAAAGAGAAGACCGACGGAACACTCCAGTACCGCAGCCGGCCGGAGACCAACCAGGCTCCGTACTTCGTGGACACGACGAAATTCGAGGGGAATCATTCCACTACCACGCAGTTCGAGTTGATGGCGATGAGCGGGCCGACGCAGGTGTTTGGCGAGCTGATGCTGACGCCCGTCAATGCGCCGACCGTTGGCAATCCGCTCTTTTACGGCGGGTTCGTGGGCGCGTCGCACTTCCTGACCGGCGAGCACCGAACCTTCAACCGCGAGGATGGACACTACGTCAGCAAGTTCAAGCCGCGCTCGCCGTTCGGCTTTGGCCACGTCGGGACCGGCGCATGGGAAGTGTCGGGACGGTATTCCTACGTCGATCTGACCGATGGTGCCGTTGACGGGGGCGTGATGTCGCGGTTGACGGGCGCGATTTCCTGGTATCCGGAAGAGCACTGGCGGATCGAGTTCAACTACGGGCACGGCATCCTGGATCGCGACGGA
Organism: Vicinamibacterales bacterium; assembly: GCA_036496585.1. Classification (NCBI taxonomy): domain Bacteria; kingdom Pseudomonadati; phylum Acidobacteriota; class Vicinamibacteria; order Vicinamibacterales; species Vicinamibacterales bacterium. Next base: position 95,014 of record DASXLB010000005.1, on the reverse strand, counting down.
CAGCGAGGGCGGTTCAACGTGTTCCAGGGGCGGGCCCAATTCGGATTCTGAGCGGGCGTGGTGCAGGCCGCCGCGCCCGTTTCACGCACAATCAGAAAGCCCTCCTGCTAGGGTCGGTTCGGTGAAGTCCGATCGAACCAGAGGTACTGCCAAGCGACGGCCACCGTCGTGAAATCGGCACCAGTTCGCGTCGACGCGCCGGCGCTGTACGCGAGCTTGATTGATTGGCGACTTCCGATCGGCAGCGCCAGCGTAGCGCCGAGACGGGCGTTGTTCTGCCTGGCGGATGGCGGGCCGCCATCCACGCGAACGTCGGCGCCGCCATACCACGTGGCGTCCACCGCGGCCCAGGCTCGCCGGGTGACGTTGTAGCTGGCGTGCCCCTGGACGACGAACAGCGGGTCCTGCGTGCGTATCGAATCCCCCTGATAGAACTGATCGTTCGTCGTGAAGAGCCAGGCTCCGCCCGAGACGTCAAGAGTCCAGCGGCCGATTGGGCGAGACAGACCCACCTCGGGTTTGAACGCCCAGCGATTCGTGCCGATGTTGATCAGTTTGTCGCCGTAGTACTGGCCCGAGGGCGCCGCGACGGTAAGGCTAGTGCCGATGTTCGTCCGCCGCGGGGCCTTCGCGAATGCGGGCGGCGTCAGAGCCGGTGTGCCATGCAGAGTCACCGAGACTTTCATCCGCGCATCCCCAAGGCCGGAACGGGTGGTGCTTGCGGCCGCTTCAAAGACCTTGCCCGTGATCTCTCCCCACACATAAGGGAGGGCGACCGTCGCCAGCACCAGGTGCCCGACCAGACTGAATGTACGTCCAGCGCCGAGCGTGGCTGCGTTGATGTCCGCATGAACGTCGGTGATAGGCACGGTCGGGTCGAAGACGACATCGCCGCTCGACCGGCCGACGCCCACCAGAAGGAAGTTGGTGCCGATTGGGGAGGATGAGTAGGCGCGCGGCTCGAGCTCCTGCGCGGAGGCGCGCATCGCGCAGAGCGCCGCCAGCAGCAGGATGAGTGGAGGTTTGGGGAACATGATCGCCCGCAGTCTAACCGCTGACCTTCGACCCCGATCCTGCCCCTAAGGGCAGTAGTCGGCGTAGCGCGTCGCGCCATATATTCGCCGCAACACCCGGAGACACCAGATGACCAGTTCAGTGACGCACTTCGAGATTTACGCCGAGGAGCCGGCGAAGCTCGCGCAGTTCTACCAGGCGCTGCTCGGATGGCAAATCAACAAGGCGTCGGGCATCGACTACTGGCGCATCGACACTGGCGCCGGAAAGTCCAACGGCATCGGCGGCGGGCTGCTGTTCCGGCCGATCCCGGGGCCGCGCAGCTGGGTGCACTACGTCCACGTCGACTCGCTCGATCGAACCGTCGATGGGATCACGGAACTCGGCGGTGCGATTGTGCGACCGAAAACCGCTGTCCCGAAAACCGCGTGGTACGCCGTCGTTTCAGACCCCGAGGGAAACATCTTCGCCATCTGGCAGGCCGACCCGTTGGCGATGCCGCTGCCCGAACCAGACGAACTGGGCTAGAGACAGCAACTGACACCAGGAGAAAAGTCCATGCGCTACACAGACGACGCGCTGTATCCCGAGAACATGCAACCGCTGATCATCACCGCAGCGCCGTACGGCCCGACGTGGCTGCCGGGCGATGCGCCCGACATCCCCGTGACCTGGGACGAGCAGGTCCAGTCGGCGGTGGATTGCTACAATGCCGGCGCCAGGGTCTTGCACCTCCACGTGCGCAACCCTGCGACCGGGCACCTCTCCGCGGACATCGAACACTACAACTTCATGATGCAGCGCCTCACGGAGGCCTGCCCGAAGATGATCATCCAGGTCGGCGGCTCGATAGCATTCTCGCCCAAGAGCGATGGCGCCAAGGCAAAGTGGCTCGACTACGACACGCGCCACATGCTCGCTGAAATCACGCCGGCGCCGGAAACCGTGACGGTGGCGATCGGCACCTCCATGTTCGACATCACGCAGATGTGGACCGAGGACGATGTGAAAGGGACGCATCTCGAGGATCCGAAGGTAATCGCGGCATATGCCGGCATGTTCACCGACGCTGGTCCGGCCTTCTACCTGGAGCACCTGAAGCGCCTGCGAGCGCACAAGATCCAGCCCTACTTCACGCTCGCGCATGTGCACCAGCTCGAGATCGTGGAGCGGCTGATCCGCCATGGCGCGTACATGGGCCCGCTGAATACGAACATCACCATGTATGGCGGCGGAGGGTGCGGCCACAATCCGTTCGACTGGATGCACTGGCTCCAGCGCGAACCGCAGGGGGCGATTGTCACCTTCTGGGCCGGCATGCGGATCAATGCGGTCGCCCAGCCGATGGCGATCATCCTGGGGCAGCACGTGCGCGTCGGCATCGAGGACAACCTCTGGAACAGCAAGCGTCAGCGCATGACGTCGATCGACCAGATCAAGGCGGCCGTGGAGCTCAGCGAGCGATTCGGCCGCAAGATTGCGACGGCTGAGGAAGCGCGCAAGATCATGAAGATCGGCGTCTGGTACGACAGCGTCGACGAAACGCTGAAGAATCTCGGCATGCCGCCGAATCGCGGCGATGACGATCGCGGCTTCGTGGTCTGGGAAACCGACGGCAAGAAGAGCGTCCAGCACCAGATCTCCGACTCGCACCCGATGGCGTACTGCATGACGCCGCCGCCGGCGCTCGCCAAAACGTAGCGATCAGAAGTCCCGCCCTCCCAAAAGGAGAGCGGGACCGCGCCGCTTTGCGTTGTGCGGAGCGTACATGCAACCAATCTCGGCATCCCATCCTGGCCGAGGAGCTGAAACGCGTTGCACGTTGAGGGGAATTGCCATGTCGGATTTCGTGGAAGTGGCGCGACTGGAGCAGCTCCCCTGCGGCGCCGGCACCGTCGTCACTGTCGGTAACGCGGACGTCGCGCTGTTCAACGTCGACGGCACCATCTGCGCCATCGCTGATGCGTGCCTGCATCAGGGCATGTCGCTCGGCGGCAGCGCCCTCGACGGCAAGGTGGTCACCTGTCGCGCGCACGGCTGGCGATATGACGTGACAACGGGAAGCACGCTGCACGTTCCCGTCTACGGCGTCGCGACGTATCCAGTGAAGGTCGTAGACGGGACGATCATGATCGCGCTGGAGTCTCCGTCACCCAGCCAGCTTCCCTGAACGAGTTGATGACGGCCCAGGAGTTCTTCGCTCGCGTGTGGGAGATGCTCATCGGCCGCGCTGACGGGCCGTTCCACTTCCGCCTGCTCGTGCAGCCTGCAGTGGCGACCATCATGGCAGTGCGTGCCGGATTGCGAGACGCCCGCGAGAAGCGGCCACCCTTTGTCTTCTGGGCCATCTTCATCAACGCCGACGCACGCCACGATCTCCGACGGCAGGGATGGAAGGATGTGGGCAAAGTGTTCATCGTCGCAATCGTTCTCGATGTGATTTACGACGTGATCGTCTATCGCTGGGTGTACCCGGGGCAGGCGCTGATCGTCGCCGCCGTCCTGGCATTCGTTCCCTACCTCATGATCAGAGGCCCGGTCACCCGGATTGCGCGTCGCTTCATTGTCCATGACAGAACGTAGCCCGGAGAGCTTGTGACGATGCGCTCGGTCGGCGTCATGCCGCGCTCGCCTCACGTGCGATCGGTACGGTGAAACGGAACGCCGCGCCACCGTCGCTGGCGTTCTCCGCCCACAACCGGCCACCGTGCGCTTCGACAATCGTGCGGGAGATCGCCAGCCCCATGCCCATCCCGTTCGGCTTCGTCGTGTAGAACGGGTCGAAGACCCGCGCCAGCGTGTCCGCGGGGATGCCCGGGCCGTTGTCGCCGACAGCGATCACGACGGTCTGCGCGCCATTGAACCGCGCGGTCACGGACACGCGTCGATCGTCCCGGCCGGCGGCGCTCAGCGAGTCCATGCCGTTGAGGATGAGGTTGAGCAGCACCTGCTGCAGATGGATGCGGTCGCCCCAGACGGCCGGCAGATCGCCCGAGACGTCCACGTCCAGCTTCACTCGGCGCGTCGCCGCATCGACGCGCACCAGGGCCGCGACGTCGCCGACGAGCGCCCTCACGTCGAGCTGTCGCGCGTCGAGCGTCTGCCGCTTGAGCAGCCCGCGCATGCGGTCGATGACCTGACCCGCGCGCTCGTCGTCGTGGCGGATGTCGACCAGAATCGCACGGAGTTCGTCGAGATCCGGCGAAGGGTGCTGCAGGAACAGCTCCGCGGCTTCCGCGTTACGCAGGATCGCGGCGAGCGGTTGGTTGATCTCGTGCGCCAGTCCAGACGCGAGCTGTCCCATCATCGAGACGCGTCCGGCGTGGGCGATCTCCTGTTGGAGGCGCTGGGTCTCCGCTTCGGCGAGTTTCCGCGCGGTGACCTCGCGAGACGTGCCTCGCATGACGAGCGGCCGGCCGGTGGCGTCGAACTCGACGCGGCCCTGGGACACGATCCAGCGAGTCCGGCCATCCGGCAGGATCAACCGATATTCGGTCTGGTATCTGCCACCACTCGAGCCCGCGACTGCCATCGCGTGCGCCTGCTGGAGGAGTTCGCGATCGTCCGGATGCAGCCGCTCGAGCACGTCATCGAATGCCAGCCGCTCCGACTCCGCGAAGCCAAACAGCGCCCGCCACGAGTCGGTCGCCCAGATGTCGCCCCGCACGAGGTCCCAGACCCAGATGCCGAGATCCCCGGCCTCGACGGCCAGGGTCATCCGCGCCTCGCTTTCGCGGAGTCCGGCCTCGCTCACCTGGAGTTCGCGGACGAGTTGAGAGGCGCGGAGCAGATCCCGGCTTAACTCGTATCCCATGACCACGACCAGTCCCAGGTACCACGGGCTGACGAGAAGTGGCGCCTGGACGATCCCCCAAAACGCCACCGAGGAAGTCAACAGTCCGGCCGAAAAGAAGAACACGACACCGCCACCGATCATGCGCGCCTGGCGATGGTCGCCGCGCCGCCACGTCATGATGCTGGCGTCCACGACAAAGACCAGAATCAGGAAGACGGCAAAATGGCCGAACAGGGTCCAATAACTGCGGACGCCTGCGCCAACGGCGTTCACGGATTCTCCCAGAAACCGGACGTGGGGCAGACTCGTGACGGAACGATAGTTGACGTTGAGTCCGGCCAGGAACGAGAGCAGCATGTAGAACGTGCGAAGGCCGGTGACCGTCCATGCGAACCAGGTTCGCCCGGCCCGCAGATAGATCCGGACGAACCACGTGATGGACACGAAGAGGAAGAACGACACCAATTGCACCCAGCGCATCGCGGTCAGGAACTCAGCTGGCGTCTGCGCCAGCATCACCCGCAGTTCACAGAACGCGTACGCCGTCGTCGAGGCCGCCGTCACGGCGAAGAGGAAGTGGGGCCACGCGGCGCGGTTCCGATACCAGACGAGAAAATAGATCGCGGCCAACGTGAAACACGCGGACCCGACCATCGACCAGATGATAGTGACCCAACTCATGAGCTCGAGTTCGACCTCCGTGGGTCAGGCACGGCACTCGGCACGGCTACCAGTCCAATCGGGCACCGATCCGGAGGATTCGGGGCCCCGTGATCGCCGTTGGTCGCAACCATGAGCCGCCCGAGCTGGTGCTCAACGTCTGCTCAGCATTCGTGTTCAGCAGGTTATAGACGTCGAAAAACCCGGTCAAGCGCACGGTATTGATTCGAAACACCTTCTCTGTTCGCACGTCAAGGAGCGTGATGTCTGGCGTCCGGCTGGCCGTGATCGGCTCCGCCTTGATCGTGGCGCTCCCATAGTTGAGCACCTGTACAAACGTGCGGGCGAACGGCTGGCCGGACTGGTGCCGCATGACGGGGACGACGCGAAGCCCCCACGGCAGGTTCACTGTCCCGTTCAGTTTGGCTTGCCATGTCTTGAATCTCACCTGCGTCCCCGAGGCGTTGATCAGGGCGTTCGGCGTGAAGTCATTCCCCGTTCCGAGGGCAGCCTCATGGCTCCACGTCTCCGTGAAGCTCGCCAGCAGCGACCAGCGCCCGGTCTGACGTTTCGTCGCGGTGATTTCCCAGGTGTAGTACTCGCTGTTGCTGTCAGGCAGGTTCGTAGTCAGATTCACGGGCGCCGCGCTCAGGGCCGCGGCCGACAAGTTGTAGGCATTCAGGGTCCCGCCGTCATCGGCGGAACCGAGTTGCCCGTCAGGTCCCGGATCAACAATCGCCACGGGTACCGAGTACGCCGCGAGCAGGCGGCTGACGTTGATCGTCCCGTACGGCTGACGCCTGGCGTTCAGCACGACACCCGTCCGCAGGGCAACATTCGGCGCCACCTCGCGTTCGAGATAGGCACTGCCCTGATCGACGGAGGTGTTGCTGATGTCAGGGTCGAGCCTGGTGGTGCTGCTTCCGCCCGATACGGCAATCAATCGTCCTTCTTCGCCACGATCCCAGCGGCCGTTCGCATTGGCGTCGCTGGTCCACAGATAGGTCTGCGACCAGCCGGATGCATTGGGATTGACCGCCGCGGTGAAAATCGGCGCCGGATAGACCCAGAACCTTCCGTACTGAAGTTTCAGGACGGTCTTGCCGTCGCCGGTGAGATCGGTGCTCATGCCCACCCTCGGGCCCCAGTTGCTGAACGTGAGGACCGGGTCAATGGCCGGAAACGTCTGCCCGGTCGGCCCTTCCTGATCGGGGAGGATCGGCTGGTAGCGATCCAGGCGCACTCCCAGCGACAGCGTGACAGCTCGATTGAGGCGCCATGTGTCGTCCACAAACGCGGCCGATGTCGCCAGGTTGTTCTTCGACACGTTCGGGCCCAGCAGGATCTGCACCTGCACGGGCACACCGTTGTTCAGCGTCGAGACGCAGTTGCACGGGTTGTCGTATCCATTCGTCGGCGACACGACCTTGTCGAGCATGTACTCGCCACCGATCCTCAAGGTGTGACTGCCGCCCCAACCAGTCTTCTGGAAACTCAGGGACCCGTTCACCTGGGGCCGGTTGATGATTCGCCCAAACGCCAGGGTGCCGCCGCTGACCGTGTTGGCACCCACGTCCGCAATCCGCGGCGCCGTGCTCTTGGACGTCAGCGCCGTGTCGGCGTGATAACTGCCGACGCGCACTTCGACGAAAAGCGCGTCGGACACCGCGGCGTTGTACTCCGTCTTCCACACGGTCGCCAGGAACCTGTTGTGTGGCAACGCATCGCTGGTCTGAATCGGCTGACTCGCGCCAAAGGCGAAGAAACTCGGCTGCTCAAACACCTGGTGCTGCACGTATCCGACGAGCTTCTGCCGCGGAGACAGCAGGTAGGTGACCTTACCGGTCCCGACCACGGCCGTCAGCGCACCCGGCGCGTCCAGCAGCCAGGCGGACTGCTGTTCAACCGCCGTTGATCGGTACGCCGCGTACCACCACGCCTTGTCCTTTCTCAGGTATCCGCCGAGGTCTGCGTTGAAGTCCCTGAACTGCTGCAGACGGTTCACGTCCCGGACATCGAGGCCGGGACCACCCGCCACACCGCGGGCGATCTGGTCATCGTCGATGTTGGTCGCTTCCCACGCCTCGTTCTGGAAATCCGCATAGATGCCGCCGTGATACGCATTGCCCCCGGATTTGCTCACGTACTGACCCAGGGTGCCAGGTACAGGCATGGAAGCCGTGTGCCCGACGGCAGTGATCGCAATCTCGGAAAAAGACGCAAAGTCGGGGAGGTAATTGTCGTTCGACCCGTTGGCTCCACCGACGCGAATGCCTTCGACCTCGTTTCGGTTCACACCTGTGGCGGCTCGAAGGCCATAGGCGGTGTACTCCAGCAGGCTGAGCGCGTTGTTCCCGCCGACGTCCATCTTCGACATCGCCACGCCGGGCGTGTTCGCGAGGAGCGCAAACACGTCGCGCGCCCCGGGCAGGCTGGCCAGCTTCTCGCTGTCGAAATGCGTCGTGACGCGGGTGGACGAGACATCCACCACGGGCGAGCCGTTCACCGTAACCGTATCGCTGACGCGCCCTGCGTGCAGCTCAACGCTGACAGTCGCCGTGAAGCCGAGTCCGACGTGAATGCCGTCGCGGACACTGGTCTCGAAACCGGGGAGTTCGAAGGTGACCGCGTAGTCGCCTGTGGGGACGGCAGAAAAACGATAGCCACCGGTCTCGTCGGAGATCACCGTGCGGCTCGTCATCAAGGCCGGTCCTGACAGGCTCACGGCCACGCCGGGCAAGACCGCTTTCGTGCCGTCCGTCACGACGCCGTTGATCGCGCCCGTCGTGGCGGTGACGGTCTGCGCGGCAGCGGACAACCTCGGGTCGGCCGCGATCGAGCACACCGCGAGACAGGCGGCGGTAGCGGAGGCCAACCGGGTGGCGCTGCACAGAAGAACTGTCAAATAGGCCCCCACAGATTGACGGGTACTATCCGAGCGTCGCCTTCCCTCAGGCTATGCAGTTCCGGCATCCCGGGGACGGGCGCTATTCGGGCTCTGAGTTGAAGCCGCTCGGTCGCCGCGGGCCCTGCCCCTAAGGGCAGTAGTCAGCCCTGGGCATCGATCCCTATAGTGCCCAGATGCTCCTGCCAGGACACACGAGAACTCTCCGCGCGCGACCCGGCATTTATCGGGCCGCCGTCGCCCTCTTGATCGCGGCGGCCTCTACCGGATGCTCCGGCCGCCACGAGGCGGCGCCGGCCGCGACGACGGCTGTGACGCCGCCGGCAGCGGACGCGCCAATCCCGGACACGGCCTCGCCATTCGACGCGCTGCCGGAGGCCGTCCGTGACTCGATGGACAAGCCGTTCACCGGTGACTTCGACGCGTTGGTCAAACGCCGTTCGATTCGCGCCGGTGTGACGTTCAACCGCACGCACTACTTCATCGACAAGGGCCAGGAACGGGGGCTGACCTATGAGTCCCTGAAGCTGTTCGAGAACGACCTGAACACGGACCTGAAGACCGGCAACCTCAAGATGCACGTGGTGTTCGTCCCACTACCGCGCGGCCAGCTGTACCAGGCGCTTGTGAGCGGCAAGATCGACATGGTCGCCGCCATGGTCACCGTCAGGCCCGAGCTGGAGAAGCTCGCCGCCTTCTCGGAGCCGACACGCACCAACGTCAGCGAAGTGGTGGTCACCGGCCCCGGCGCGCCGCCGATCGCCACGGTGGACGATCTCGCCGGGCAAGAGGTGTTCGTCCGCAAAGGCAGCATCTACGAGGAGAGCCTCGTCCGCCTGAACGGGCAGCTCAAGGCGCGCGGCAAGGCGCCGGTCGTGATCGACCAGGCCCCCGATGTGCTCGAAGACGACGACATCCTCGAGATGGTCAACGCTGGCCTCGTGCCGATGACCATCGTGGACGACTACCTGGCCGCCTTCTGGAGCAAAGTGTTCACCGATAGCACGCTGCACAAGGACGTCGCGATACGGACAGGCGGCAGCCTGGCCGTGGCGTTTCGCAAAGAAAATCCCAAGCTGCGCGAGGTCGTCAACACGTGGCTCCGCAAGCACGGAAAAGGCGACGGTTTCCGCAACACCGTCGAACGCCGCTATCTCGAGAACACCAAATTCGCGAAGAACGCCGCGGCCGATGCCGAGCGCCAGAAGTTGGCGGCGGTGGTCGAGTTGTTCAAGAAATACGGCGCGCAGTACAACGTCGACTACCTGCTGATGGCGGCGCAGGGATATCAGGAATCGACGCTGGACCAGAACGTCAAGAGCCCGGTCGGCGCGATTGGCGTGATGCAGGTCATGCCCCCGACCGGCAAGCAATTGAACGTCGGCGACATCACCGAGGTCGACGCCAACATCCACGCCGGCGTGAAGTACATGCGCTTCATGACCGACCAGTACTTCAAGGGCGATTCCATGGACCCGCTGAACAAGACGCTGATGACATTCGCGGCGTACAACGCCGGGCCGGGCCGGGTCAGACAGCTCCGGGCCGAGACGAAGAAGCGGGGCCTCGACCCCAACGTGTGGTTCGGCAACGTCGAGCGCGTGGCGTCGGAGCGCATCGGCCGTGAAACCGTGACCTACGTCAGCAACATCTACAAGTACTACATCACCTACCAACTGCTCACCGAACAGCAGGCGCGGCGCGCGGCGGCGAAGGCGCAGGTCGCGAAGCGCAAATGAACTCGTTTGGCACGGTCAACAACGCTGCACTGGAGATCCCATGACACCATTCAATCGCTGCGCACAACGCATTCTTCTCGCGAGCGCGCTGGCCCCGTGGCCGGCGGCCGCGTTCGCCCAAACGTCCGAACGTCCGTCCGACAAGGACGTCAAGGCGGTGATCGAACAGGTCGACGAGGGGCGCGACAAGTTCGAGGGCAACCTCGACGGCCAGTTTAAGGGGTCGACGCTGCGCGGCCCCGCCGGCGAGACCAAGGTCTCGGGCGCGCTTCAGGACTATCAGGACAACACCCAGAAGCTCAAGCAGCGCTTCACCGCTGACTACTCCGCCAGCACCGAGGTGGCCACCGTCCTCAAACAGTCGGCGTCGATCGACGCATTCATGCAGACCTCCCAGAGCGGGATGAAGGGTCGCAGCGAGTGGGACCGTCAGGTGACGAATCTCAAGCACCTGGCCGAGGCGTACGGCACCACGTTTCCCCTCACCGATGGGGCCGCGGTCCGCCGGATGAACGACAAGGAGACAGCCGCCGCCGCGGAGTCAGTCGGCACGGCGGCGGGACGCTTCAAAGACGACCTCGGCAAGGCCGGCACCCTCCCGAAACCTGACCGGGAGGCCGCGAAGAAGGACGTCGAGGCGCTGGTCAAGCAGGCCAATACCGTCAAGTCACGCGTCAACGACGGCAAGCCGGCAACAGCGGAAGTGCGGCAGCTGGTCGAACAGAACACCAAAGTCCAGGCCTTTGTCGACGCGAACCCGATGCCCGCGGCCGTACCGAACTGGCAGGCCGTCCAGGCCTCCCTCGGCAAGCTTCAGCAGGCCTTCGGTCTCACGAAGTAAGCAAGAGGGCGTTCGAGCATCAGGATCTCGTCGGCTCGAACGCGTCGTTCCTGCTCCGCGGTTCGTCCTCGAGGGTCGGCGTCAACGACGATGGCGTCGATCAGCTTCGTGGCCGCCACGCGGCTCGGCTATGTCGTGCCGGCCATCCGGTGGAACAACCGTCGACGATCGCTCTCGAAGTGATAGAGCTTCGCGACTTCAATGCGCCTCGCGATGGAGCCGCACGCGAGGATAGCGGCGAGCATGCCCAGTATCGGGCCGACCCAGTAGATCCACCATCCGTCCCAACGGCCCGAGATCAGTGCAGGACCGAAGGTGCGTGCTGGGTTGGTGCTCGTGCCGGAGATGTGTGACTCGAGCGGCACCATGACGGCGTAAAGAAAGGGAATCACATACGGCGTGTAGGCTCGCAGATGTCGAAACCCCAGAAAGATCAGCAGAGTCGCAACCAGGGCAAACGTCGTGACCGCCTCACCCATGACCACGGTTGTCGTTGAATAGCCTGCACCCGGAATCGTGGCGCCGAAGGCGACGCTGCGGCCCATCGATCCCCACGCCAGAAGAGGAAGAGCCCCCAAGGATGCGCCCAGCAACTGCGCGACGATATAGCCGGCCGCCGTTCGTCCGTCGAGTTTGCGCATCATCCAGAAACCCATGGTGACCGCCGGGTTGATGTGCGCTCCACTTTCTCTACCGACACGCGACAGGGTGACCACTGTGCCAACACAGCCAAAGAGAAACGGCGTCAGCACCATGCGCAGCCCTTCGTTCGGCACGAGGCGTCCCATGGGGCTGCCGTCGCCGAACATCAGGATCACCGTCGACAGGCCGCCGAACACCAGCGCGCCCGTGCCGATCGCCTCGGAGGAGAACAAGCGCCAGCGGACGCGCCAGTCTGTTTTTGCCGACTCTGTCTGCACGCCTTCTCCCTGCTTGGTGTTACGATCCATGGACCGCAAGCGCGCGACCGGTTGACGCCTCGCCCGAACTCACCGGTCGCTCGATCGCGACTCCTCAGCCAGCCTGCTGCTTACCAGCACCCGCTCCGACGTCTTGCCGGCAGGCGTATCAGGCTCAGACGATTCCGTCCTCTCTTACTGCGCGATCAGGTAGCGGCTGTTTGGAACGCAGCCTCCTTACCGATATCCAGCGCGCGCTCAGGTTCCAGGACGCCATAGAGCTCGATGAGCTTGGCGACGAGTCCGGTCCAGCCTGTCTGGTGACTGGCACCCAACCCGGCGCCGTTGTCCGCGTGGAAGTACTCGTAGAAGAGGATGTAATCGCGCCAGTGGGGATCGGTCTGGAACGTCGTGCTGCCGCCGTACACCGGACGACGGCCCTGAGCGTCGCGGGTGAACGTGCTGACGAGCCGGTCGGAGATCTCCTTGCTCACCTCGAACAGGTTCATCAGCCGGCCGGAGCCGGTGGGGCATTCGACTTTGAAGTTGTCTCCGTAGTAGAGGTAGAAATTCTGTAGCGCCCTGATGATGAGGGCGTTCACCGGCATCCAGACCGGGCCTCGCCAGTTGGAGTTGCCGCCGAACATGCCCGTGTTCGATTCCGCCGGCAGGTAATCCACCCGGTACTCTTGGCCGTCGACACGAAAGACGTACGGGTTCCGTTCGTGGAACTTCGAGATCGAGCGAATGCCGTGGGGTCCCAGGAACTCGTTCTCGTCGAGCATCCTCGTGAGAATCCGGCGGAGCCTCTCCGGGTTGACGAGGGCGAGAATACCCCGCTCGGCCACGCCGTAGTGACCCGGGCCGGTCGGGTGAATCGTCGCCGACAGTTCGGGGATCCGGCGCGCGCGTTCCTGCACATACTGCATGGCGTTCGGGATCTGTTCCCGCTGCAACTTCTCGATCACCGTGGTTGCGCACAATGGAAGGAGTCCGACCAGGGAACGCACTTTGAGCCGCGTGGCGCTGCCGTCGGGGAGCCGCAGGATGTCGTAGTAGAAGCCGTCCTCCTCGTCCCACATGCCGCCGGGACCGGACTGGTTCATCGCGGCTGCGATGTAGTAGAAGTGCTCCACGAATTTGAAGACCATGCTCTCGTAAACCGGATCGTGAGCGGCGAGCTCGATCGCGAGTTCAAGCATGTTTTCGCTGAAGAGGGCCATCCAGGCCGTGCCGTCGGCCTGCTCGAGGTAACCGCCCGTGGGAAGCGGAGCGCTGCGATCGAACACGCCGATGTTATCCAGGCCGAGAAAACCGCCTTCGAACACGTTCTTGCCGAAGCGGTCCTTGCGGTTGACCCACCAGGTGAAATTCAGCAGGAGCTTGTTGAAGGTCGATCGAAGAAAGTCCAGGTCCGGCTTGCCGCGCTGGGCCTGCTGGATGCGATGGAGGAACAACGTTGCAAAGGCGTGGACGGGCGGGTTCACGTCGCTGAAATTCCATTCGTAGGCGGGCATCTGGCCGTTGGGGTGGAGGTACGCGCCACGAAGCATCAGATCCATCTGATTCTTGGCAAAGTCGGGGTCCACGATCGACAGCGGCAGCGTGTGAAACGCCAGATCCCAGGCCGCGTACCAGGGGTACTCCCACTTGTCGGGCATCGAGATGATGTCCTCGTTCAACATGTGGTACCACTCCGAGTTTCGCGTGTGACGATAGCCGTGATGGAGCGGATTGGAGTTGTGCTCGTCGAGCCAGTTGTCGCCGTCGAAGAAGAAGAACTGCTTGCTCCAGAGCATGCCGGCGAGGGCTTGGCGCATCACGTTGGCCGCGTCCTCGCTCACAGATGGAGGCGTGACCGACGCGTAAAACTCGTCGGCTTCACGAGTCCTGACGGCGAAGACATCGTCGAACGCCTCCCCGAAGGGGCCCTCGTGCGTCCGAGAGGTGCGCGAGAGCCGCACGCGAATCACCGCGGTCTGACCGGCTCCGACGGTGGCGAAGTAGTGTGCCGCGACCTTCGTGCCCTGCCTGTCTGGATTCACGGCGTCATGGTTGCCGTGCACGACGCAGTCGTTGATGCCGTCCTTGACGTGCGCGCTCTCGTTCTTCTGCCCGGGAAAGAGCCGCTCGTGGTTGGTTTCGTTCTCGGTGAAGAGCAGCGGCACGTCGCCTTCGCACGAAAGAGCGAGGTCACCGAGCACCGGATGCGCGACCGACACCACGCTCACGCCCGGCGGCGACTCGACCTGGCGGAGATGGGGCTTGCTGGCGGCCCGGTTGGATTCGGCAATCCAGGCCGACCAGTCATTGCGGAACCACAGCGTCGGCAGCAGATGCAGGTCTGCCGCGTCCGGTCCCCGGTTGACCGCCGTGATGCGCACGAGGATGTCTTCCGCGGCGCCCTTGGCGTACTCCACGAACACGTCGAAGTACCGATCGTCGCTGAAGACGCCGGTGTCGAGGAGCTCGTACTCCATCTCCTCGCGAGTGCGCGCGCCGTTGGTCTGCAGCAGATCGGCGTAGGGAAACGCCGCGTGCGGGTACTTGTAGAGATACTTCATGTACGAGTGGGTCGGGGTGCTATCGAGGTAGAAGTAGTACTCCTTGACGTCCTCGCCGTGGTTCCCCTCGCTGTTGGTCAACCCGAACAGCCGCTCCTTGATGATCGGGTCGTTCCCGTTCCACAAGGCCAGCGCGAAGCACAAGCGCTGTTTGTCATCAGAGATGCCAGCCAGACCGTCTTCGCCCCAGCGATAGGCGCGTGAGCGCGCCTGGTCGTGGGTGAAGAAATTCCAGGCGTCTCCGTTCTCGCTGTAGTCCTCGCGGACCGTTCCCCATTGGCGCTCGCTGAGGTACGGACCCCACTTCTTCCACTCGATCGTGCCCTCACGAGCCTCGTCAAGCCTGGCGTGTTCAGCTGTGTTCATGCTCTTCTCCGTTGCTACTCACAAAGCAGTTGGTTCTTCTTCAGAGCTGCTCGAACCATTCCAGCCGCTGCTCGGGCGCCAATTCCCGGGCCAGCTCGAACCCCCGCCGCTCTCCCAGAGCGATCGCCGAAGCGTCCACGAGGCCCTCGTTCGTTCGCGCGCGAATGTTCGCCCGAGACCCGGGATCTCGGAGGCGTCATTCAGCCACCGTGATCGAGTGTGCGCCGTGCTCATCGGAGTTGATGGGCACTATAGGCACTCGCGCCCACGCCGACCACTGCCCTTAGGGGAAGGTAGGTGCTGTACCAAGCTCGCCGGCGATCTGGGGAACGAGATTCAATGGCGGCCCGAACGGGGCAACCGGCGCGCTCCGGGAGGATGACGGACGTTCAGATCATCACCCAGATGCGGGGGTACCGGTCCATCTTCTGAGCCCCGCCGCACAGAGTCGAGCTCGCGGCTGACATGTGAGCGCGCCGAAAGACGGGCGCATCCGCTACGTGCCGCTGACGAAGCGGCTGGCGGCCGCGCTGCAGGGGCGAGACACCTTCGCGGTCCACGCGTGCTGTGCGACGCGGAGGGCAAACCGCTGACGCAGAAGGTGGTCCAGGTGATGATCGCGACGGGTGCCGCGACGAGCGAACGTGGAACCCGGCGTGCATATCCTGCGGCACATGTTCTGTTCGCATCTGACGATGCGCGGCGCGCCGGCGCGGGCGATTCAGGAGCTCGCCGGTCATCAGGATCTCGGGACGACGCAGCGTTACATGCACCTGAGTCCGGCGGCGCTCGACGCAGCGATTCGATTGCTGGACGGCGCTCAAGGTCGTGGTGGGATCGTGGAGCGTCGGGAAAATCGGGCTAGAACGCCCGGTTCCATTGAAGAAAATGGTGGAAGCGCCGGAAGTTGCACCCGGGTCCGAAAGAACATCCCCGTAAGAATCGACGATGTGAAGAAGCGGGAAAACGCCAGGCACCAACCCCGAAAAATCTCGCTATCGGTGTCTGAGGCTCCGGTGAGAGCCAGCCTCCCAACGACTCTGATCCTCACCGGCAAGGCCGGTCAGGGCGGACTCTCACACCCTTCTTAGGCTGCGAGAGCGAACTGCGAATCCGCAGTTACGTTGGTTTTCATCGTTTGGCGAGGTTGATGGTCCTCGCACGTCTCCGACGAAAGCCCACTCCGTCGAATCCTGGGTCAGCCCGTTTTGATCGTCTATTGCACCGGGTGACGGGCTGCGGTGGCTGACGGTGCGGTGCTGGCTACTAGGGCCCCGGGACGGGGTCGAGGCGCTGAGCACTTGGAACCGCAAGAGCACCACTGCTCACGGCACGGCGTCCGGCAATGATATCGGCGAGATCGCGGTCCCAGGTTTCGAGCGCTTGCCGTGTTTCTCGGGAATAGGCGTGTTTAATGTAGTGTCGCGCGGTGACGGTATATCGGGCGTGGTTCAAAGTCCGCCCAACGACTTCTTCCCTAAATCCCCGCGCAGCCAGTCTGGTACTCACCGTCCGACGCAGATCCTTCCACGTGTACGCACCCGAGTGAACCGCTGACAGTAATCGGTGGTCCTCACGGTCGGCCGTGAGGCCGGGGAAGACGCGGTCTTCGTTCGCGCGTCGCTGCGAGCAGAGTCGCTCGAGGATGCCGGTTGATGTCGGCCCCAGTGGCACGGAATGGGGCCGGCCATTCTTCGTGCGCACGCCAGGTAAGGTCCACGTCTGATCCTTGAGATCGATCTCGTCCCACCGCATACCGATGACCTCGCCTCCGCGCTGACCGAGCAGCAGGCGCAGTCTCATGGCGTCCGCTGCGGGGCCCGGGCGAACGTCGAGTCCGGCCCAGAGCTCGCGCAATTCCTCGTCGGTGAGGACACGATCAGATGGCTTCTCTTGGAAGCGCTTCATCATCCTGGCCGCGGGATGCGCGTCCACCAAGGACCGGTCCAGCGCTACGGTAAATAGTCTGGAAATCACCGCTTGGATTCGGTTCACGCCTGTCGTCATTCCCTTGGCGACGAGCGTATCGAGCAGCTCGTGGACGTGACGGCGGGTGATCGCCTGTACGGGGAGCGATCCCCATGCGGGGATCAAGTATTTGTTTGTCTTGTTAATGTCGTCCTTCCAAGTTTTCTTCCTTCCCTTGGCGAACGTTTCATAGAGGGCGGCGAGGTCGACGAACGTGAACACCGCAGCAGGCGCCGCCGCCGGGGTGAGCGCGGCCGTCTGACGCTCCGCTCTCAACTCCTCCACGGGATCGCGTTTGTCGACGTCAATGGCGTGGCGTTTATCGCGGGCGACGGTTCGCGCGTCGGCGAGCGTCACGGCGGGGTAAGTGCCAAGCGTGAGCCACTGGGGCTTGCCGCCGCGGCGGTAGACGAAGCACCACGTCTTCGTCCCCGCCGGAGTGACGCGAAGCGCGAGGCCTTGCGCCTTCGAATCGAAATAGACGATGCGGGTCGCCCGGCGAACGCCCGCGACGAATCGGTCGGTCAGTGCTTTGCGGGCCATAACCGTGTCCGATGTTAGCCCTGCGTCAAATGGCTAACGCTATGTCGGCGTTGTGTATCCAGCTAACTTGTTGATTTATTTGGTGCCGGAGGACGGAATCGAACCGTCACGGGCCGTTAAGCCCACGGGATTTTGAGTCCCGCGCGTCTGCCAGTTTCACCACTCCGGCCTAGAACGGATCAGGGCAGCGGCCTCGATTCTATCAGCAGGCGCTCGAGGCAGGTCGCGCCGGCCACGGGGTCTCCGGGACTGGCGTCAGCGGCTTGCCATCCTGGAACCAGCTCCTGAGGTTGTCGACGACGAGCTGTCCCATCGCCTGGCGCGTGTACACCGAGGCCGACCCGACATGCGGGAGGAGGACGGCGTTGGGCAGCGCGAGGAGCTCCGTCGGCACCTGCGGCTCGTGGGCGAAGACATCGAGGCCGGCGGATCGGATCGTGCCGTTCTTCAGCGCCGCGATCAGCGCCGCTTCGTCAACCACCGATCCGCGGCCGACATTGATCAGGACGCCGTTGGGTCCCAGCGCCGCGAGCACGTCTGCGTCCACGAGGTGTCGGGTGGCGGCCGTCCCCGGCACGATCACCAACAGCACGTCTACGTCAGCGGCCATCTCCCGCAGGTGCGGATAGTAGCGGTATGACGCGTCCGCGCGGGCCCGCCGCGAGTGGTAAGCCACGCTGACCTTCATGGCGTCGAGCCGCCGCGCGATTGCCATGCCGATGCGTCCCAGTCCGACGATGCCGACCGTCCGATCGCGAAGGGAGGGGGAAAGCGGATAGGGGCCTTGAGCCGCCCAGCGGCCGGCCCGCAGGTAGCGTTCCGCCGCGCCCAACTCGCGCACCGTCATCAGCAGCAAACCGATCGCCGTGTCCGCCACCTCCTCGGTGAGGACGTCGGGCGTGTTGGTGACGACGACGCCTCGTTCGGCGGCGGCGACCAGATCGATCGCATCGTAGCCGACGCCGAAGCTGGCGATGATCTCGAGACGCGGCAGACGCTCGATCAGCTGTCGGTCAACGGGTGCGTGGCCGCCGCGGGCCAGCCCGCGGATGCGCGGGCCGATATCCGACAGCCACCTCTCGGCGTCGCCTACGTCCGATGGTTGATGGAGGACGAACAGGCCGGACAGGCCGTTCTGGACCGCCGCCGGCAGACGATCGACGGCCAGGATCTCGATCACAAGCGGTCATCCTATCGCACTCGAACACCCTTCCACCCGACGGCGCCAGCGGCTGGAACCGGTAGAATCGAAGGGCACATTGTTCGCTGCCCTCCGCCATCGCAACTTCCGCCTCCTCTGGGTCGGCTTGCTGATTTCGTTTTCCGGCAGCCTCATGCAGAGCGCCGCGATTCTGTGGCACGTGTCGCTGCTCGTGCCGGAAGGCAAGCGGGCGCTGGCGCTCGGCATGGTCGGGCTCGTGCGCGTCGTCCCGGTCATCGTCTTTTCGCTCGTGAGCGGCGTGGCGGCCGACGTCTACGACCGCCGCAAGCTGATGCTGGTGACGCAGTCCCTGATGGCCGTCTTTGCGGCCGTGCTCGCCGCGCTCACGTGGCGCGGCCTGACCAGCGTCTGGCCCGTCTACGCGATTTCGGCCGTCAGCGCCGCAGCCGGCGCGTTCGACCTGCCGGCGCGGCAGGCGCTCACGCCCAATCTGGTCCCGCGCGGGGAGCTGCCGAACGCCCTGACACTCAACACGATCATGTTCCAGGTGGCCGCCGTGACCGGCCCCGCGCTCGGCGGCATCGTCATCGGGCAGCTCGGCGTCGCGTGGGCCTACGCGATCAACGCGGTCTCGTTTCTCGTCGTCATCGGCGCGCTGCTGATGATGCGCGGCGTCGGGAGCGTCCACATCGATGCCGGGATCGCCGGCGCCAAGCGCGCCGAATTCACGCTGCACGCCGCGATGGAGGGGCTGCGCTTCGTGTTCCGCGCGCCGCTCATCCGATCCACGATGCTGCTGGACTTTTTCGCGACGTTCTTCTCGTCGGCCACCGCGCTGCTGCCGCTCTACGCGCAGGACATCCTCGGCGTGGGCGCGCACGGCTACGGCTGGCTCTACGCGGCGCCGGCGGTGGGCGCGATGGTCACGAGCGCCGTCATGGTGCGGGCGGTGGATCGCATCGATCGCCGCGGCGATTGGCTGATTGCGGCGGTCGCCGCCTACGGCCTCGCGACCGTCGGGTTCGGCGTCTCACGGTCCTTCTGGCTCTCGTTCTGGTGTCTGGCGATGACGGGCGCAACCGACACCGTGAGCATGGTGTTCCGCAACCTGATTCGGCAGCTGGAGACGCCCGACCACCTGCGCGGCCGCATGGTCGGCGTCAACATGGTGTTCTTCATGGGCGGTCCCCAGCTCGGAGAGCTCGAGGCCGGGCTGCTGGCGCAGTGGCTGGGCGCGGTCGTGTCGGTGGTCAGCGGCGGGCTGGGTTGCGTTGCGGCGACGATCGCGATCGCGACAGTGACGCCGGCCCTGCGCGCCTACCGACGGGAGCCGGAAAAGAGTTAGCAGGGGGCAGTTCGCGGCGGGTCACGGCCAACTGTCACCCTTCCTTCAATTCCCGAACTTCAGCGCCCGGCGACGGGCAAATCGGAATTCCACACCATGTACTCGTAGCGCCAGGTGCCGCTCATCTTGCGCGCGATGAAGAGGTACTTGCCGCGATCGTGTTCAGCCGGGCCCTTGCCGGGCTGGAGATCCATCTCATAGGTGCCGCTCTGATAGGCGAGGGGTCCATGGCCGGAGACTTCGGCGGCCTCCACCTTGAGATTCGTCGCACCCGCCTTCATCATGTCGTCGTAGAACATCTTGACGGCGTCCTTGCCGCGCAGCACCGGCTGGTTGGGCGGCATGAACGTCGCGTTCTCCGTGTAGACGCCCATCACCTGATCGATCGATTTGGCGTTGAACGCCTTGACGAACCCGTCGCTGCGCTCGCGGATCGCGGCTTGATCTTTCATCCCGAATTCCTCGCCCGGCGCCGACGCCGTGCAGGCCGAGACGAGACACACCACACCCAAGAGGAACAGTACGGACTTTTGCATCCGTCGATTATAATTCGAGGCGCGTGAGCACGCTGAAGGTCGTCGTCCTGTTCGATCGCTGGGAGACCGACGACGAAGACGCGACCAACGACCCCCAACGCGGGCCGCTGACGCGGACCCTCGACCGCAAGGAAGTCGAAGACGAAGTCGCCGAGGCCCTGGCGAAACTCGGGCACGAGCCGACGCTGCACTGTCTCGACGGCTCGGTGAAGAGCCTGCACGCGATCGCCCGCCTCGAGGGCGATCTGATCTTCAACCTGTCGGAGTCGTTCGCCGGCAACGACACGGCCGACGCCTGCATTGCCGCCTATCTCGAGCTGCTCGGCCGGCGCTTCACCGGGGCCGGCTCGCACGGCCTGCTCTACGCGCAGGACAAGGCGGTCGCCAAGAAAATCCTCGAGTTCCACGGCATTCATACGCCGGTGTTCGCGCGGTCCTACCGAGGCCGTCTCGATTTCTCGCACGACCTCGAATTCCCCGTCATCGTCAAGCCGGCTCGCGAAGACGGATCGATCGGCATCGAGTTCAACGCCGTCGTCAGCTCGATTCGCGAGCTGATGGAACGCATCGACTGGCTCCACGCCAACTTCGACTCGCCGGTGCTGATCGAGGAATACGTCGAAGGACGCGAGATGTACGTCGGGGTCATCGGCAACGAGAACCCGGAGGCGCTCCCGGTCGTCGAGCTCGACCTGTCGAAGCTGCCGGAAGGCACGCCGCGGATCGCCGGGGCCGAGGTGAAGTGGGGGAAAGGGACGGCGGCGTACCGCGACACCAAGTCGGCGGTCGTGGAAAACCTGCCCGACGACACCGCGACGCTGCTGCAGCAGACGGCGGTGGCGGTCTTCCAGGCGCTCGAGCTCCGCGATTACGCCCGTATTGACATGCGCCTTCGCCCCGACGGGCGGGTGGCGGTCATCGAAGCCAACCCGAACCCGTGGCTCGCCTCGCGGGCCGAGTTCGCCATGGCGGCGCGGAAAGCCGGCCGGACCTATCCCCAGCTCGTCGGCGAAATTGCCGAGCTGGCCTCGGCGCGCTACCGGGTCTAGTTCGAGTCCCCAACTCTTTCCATTCCGGAAACTTAGCCCCGATCGCCGGGATCGGCGGCCAGCCGTATGCTCCCCCCGAGTGTGAGGTCGTTCACGCCGAAAATTGCAGAAAAGGCCCTGTTTTTGGGCATATTTCGTTGCCCCCTCTGCATCCTTGGGGTATACTCAAAGGACTGCTTACCGCCCGTTTTTCCTTACCGACTTACCTGTGTAACGTGGGGGACGTGTGACATTCCAGATTGGTGACAAGGTCATTTACCCGAATCACGGTCTCGGCGTTGTGCAAGGCATCGAAACAAAAACCATTCTCGGAACGACTTGCGGGTTCTACCACCTGCGCATGGTCGCCAACGAGACCACCGTGCTCGTTCCGGTGGACAACGTCGAAGGCGTCGGCCTCCGGCGTGCGATCACCGACGGCGAGGTGGAACGCCTGTTCGGCCTCCTCGGGGACGGGAAGATCGACAATCATCAGAACTGGAAAGGGCGTTTCAAGGACAATTCCGACCGGATGCGCACCGGCTCCATCTATGACGTGGTCGAGGTGCTGAAGAGCCTCACGTTCCTGGCGCGTTCGAAGAACCTCTCCTTCCGCGAGAAGCGCATGCTCGATCGCGCGAAGTTCCTGGTCATCTCGGAGATTTCCGAGGTGGCCCACGAGAAGAACGACATGGTCGAACAGAAGGTCGACGTCGCGCTGGAACGCTGCTTCACCCAGAAGACCCGCTCGATTGCCAAGGCCAAGGCGGCCAAGGCCGTGCCGACCACGCGCGTGACGGTGAAGCGCACGGCGAAGGCGAGCTGAGCGTTCTCAGTCAACAGTTAGCAATTCGCGCAGGCCGGGGCGATACAATCGCTCCGGCCGTTTTTGTTTCATGACCACTCTCGTCGCCGCCGTTCGCTCCCTTGCGACCTACGTCGCCGTCGCCTCATACGTGGTGCTCGTCGGACCGCCGGCGCTGCTGATCGCGATCGCCCGCGGCCGGCCCCTCGGGCTCTACCGGGTCGCTGACGGCGGCGTGCGTCTGGGCCTGTGGCTCAGCGGGATGCGCATCGAGGTCCACCATCCCGAATACATCCTGCGCGATCGCGCGGCGGTCTATGCGGTGAACCACACCAGCAACGTCGAGCCGCCGATCCTGTATTCGGTCCTGGGGCCGCTTTTCCCGCGGCTGCGGATTCTCTACAAGGCGGAGCTGCGCAAGCTGCCCATCCTCGTGCGGGCCTTCGACATCGCCGGCTTCGTGCCGCTCGAGCGCGGCAACCGGGATCAGAGCCTGCCGGCGATCGAACGCGCCGCCGAGGGGCTCCGCGAAGGGGCGTCGTTCCTGATTTTTCCCGAGGGCACGCGCAGCCGGACGGGGGAGCTGCTGCCCTTCAAGAAGGGGGGCTTCATCATGGCGTTGAAGGGGCAGGCGCCGGTCGTCCCCGTCGCCATCACCGGCGCCCGTGACGCGTTGCAGAAGGGGAGCTTCATCATCCGGCCGGTGCGGATCGTCATCCGTTTCGGACCGCCGATCGAAACCTCCGGCCTCGGCCTGCCCGATCGCGACGCGCTGATCACGCACGCGCGGGCCGCGGTCGCCTCGCTGCTGCAGCAGGCCGATCAGGCGGCATGACGCTGCTCGCGGAGCTCGGACGCACGCTCGGCTTCTCGTTCGCGGCCGGTATCAATCTCTATGCGACGGTCGCGATTCTCGGGCTGGCCGGCCGCTTCGGCTGGGTGGCGCTGCCGCCGCAATACCAGGTATTCGACAACAACTGGATCATCGGCGGCGCGATCGCGCTCTACGTCGTGGAGTTCTTCGCCGACAAGGTGCCGTGGCTCGATTCCGTCTGGGACGCCATCCACACGGTGGTGCGGCCGCTCGGCGGAGCGTTCATCGCCGTGACCACTCTCGGCCACGCCTCGCCGTTCGCGGAGACCATGATCGCGCTGCTCGGCGGCACGCTCGCGGCCGGCTCGCACGCCGGCAAGGCAGGCACGCGTCTCATCGCCAACGCGAGCCCTGAACCGTTCTCGAACTGGATCCTGTCGCTCGCCGAGGACGCGTTCGTGGTCGCGCTGGGTTTCCTGGCGCTGAAATACCCGCTCGCCGCAGGCTTCGTCGTGCTGGTCAGCGTGGTCGTGCTGATCGTGCTCGCCCGCTGGATCGTACGGGCAGTGCGGCAACGCTTCCGCAGACGGGACGGCGGAGCTCCTGGCGGGCACACCCCGGAGTCACAGGAGTCCGGAGTCAACTCGTGAAGTGTTTTCGTGAAAGGGCCGGCGCCGTTTCTCAGGCTTAGCCGCCGGTCGTGAAGGTCATCGACCAGGGCGCGAGCGGCTGATTGTCGATGTTGCTGAGGATGCCCTCGAGCAGCTCGACCTTGACCGCCCGGAAGCGGTCGAGCGGCGCGGCGAGCTTGATCTCGAGCGCGTGCGTGCCGTCGACGTAACGGATGGTCGCCGCCGGGAGCGCCGGCGCGCCGGCTGGCGCCGGGCCGACGTACGACACGCGCACGTGGTTGACGAACGACTTCGGATTCATGTCGCGTGAGAACTGAATGCGGATCGGCAGCGCCCGTTCGGCGTCGGTCTCGTCCGGGGTCGGCGCGCTGAAGACGACCGTCGGCGGCTGCTCGGGCGGGGGCGGCGGCAGCACGATCTCGACGTTGGTCTCGTTGGGCGCCTTGGCGTCGGCGACCGAGGTCGCGTCGACGAACGGCAGCGGACCCTCGCGCCGGAGCGTCCCGGCCACCTGCAGCCAGCGTCCGGCGTCCATCCGCGCATTCACGTCGAGGTCGAAACCCTTGCCGCGCGGGCGTACGCCAGTGACCCAGATGGCGGCATCGGCCGACTGCAGGACGAAATCCCAGCGGCCCTTGGTGCCGGCGCCGCTCGGTAGGTCGGCGAACAAGTTGGCGCCCCGGAAGCGGCCGGTGATCGTCACTCCCTTGCCGATGTAGGGCTCGGGCGCGAGCGCCAGCGCGCGCAGTGTCGGTTCGGCCGGCAGCGGCGAGTCGACGCCGCTCGCGCCGCTGATGATGAACACCTGATCCCGCGCCGGCCAGCTGCCGTGCGCCGCGGCGTCGAGGACCGGCTGCAGATTCAGGTTGGCCACGCGCGTGTCAGTGCGCTCGAGGCGGCCGAGGTCCCAGAACTCGCCTCGTACCTCGCCGTTGCCCTTCAGCTCAGGCGATCCGCGCCAGAAGACGTACACCGGCTTGGCGGTATTGGCCAGGCGCCACAGCTCGCCGGCGGGTTCGACGTCGCGTCGGACGACGACCGACTTGCCGTGGAAGAAGACGGGGCTGGCGACGAGTTCCTCGGCGGTGGTCGCGAAGCGCGTTGCCGCGGGTTGCGCCGAGAGGGGGGGATAGAGGGCGCGCACAAGGGTGCCAAAGGTGCTAAAGGGGCCAAAGGGGCTAAGGGTGCTGGTGCTAACGGTGCTAAGGGTGCTAAAGGTGCAGATCACGGCCAGGACGGCGAGCACCTTTGGCACACGCCGCACCATTCGCACCCTTAGCCCCTTTGGCACCAGCACCCTTAGCACCTTTGGCCCCCTTAGCACCCTTAGCACCCTTAGCACCGACACCCGCTCAGTACCCCGCGCGCCTTCCCCTCATCCCATCTTCTTCTGCGCGGCGCGCGCCAGCACTCCGGCGAGCGCGGCGAAGAGGACCGCCCCGGCCACGATCCCCATCGTGCCGTTGTGCACCGACGGAATCAAGCCGAGCGTCCCGCCGTCGTCGGCGGCACTGATGATATGGCGGCCGAACAGGATCGCGTAGAGGATCCCGGCGAGCGAACCGCCGGCAATCAGGCCCGAGCTGAAGAGCGTGCCCGATCCGACCTCCGACTCCTCCGCGTGGCCGGTCCTCCGCTCGACGAACCAGCGGACGATGCCGCCGGCGAAGATCGGCGCGGTCGTGGCGATCGGCAGATAGGAGCCGACGGCAAAGGACAGCGAGTGGATGCCGCACAGCTCGAGCGTGATCGAGATGAACACGCCGACCAGCACCAGGCCCCAGGGGAGGTTGCGGCTCAGCAGGCCCTTGATGATCGTCGCCATCAGCGTCGCCTGCGGCGCCGGCAGGGCCTGCGATCCGATCGTCATCACGTTGTGCAGATAGAGCGTCGTCAGTCCGATTACCAGCGCCGAGGTGACGACGCCGATGAGCAGCCCGATCTGCTGATAGAGGGGCGTCGCGCCCACGATGTAGCCGGTCTTGAGATCCTGTGAGGTGCCGCCGGCCTGCGCGGCGGCGATGCAGATGACCGCGCCGACGCAGAGCGCGACCGGCGCGTAGTAGTCGCCCGTCCAGCCGAGCGCCACGAAGATCGTGCAGGTCAGGATCAGCGTAGCGATCGTCATGCCCGAAATCGGGTTCGACGACGAGCCGATCAGGCCGGTGATGCGCGACGACACCGTCACGAAGAAGAAGCCGAAGATGACGACCAGGATCGCGGCGAGGAAGTTGCCCTGCGTCGGCATCTTCGGCGCGAGGGCGAGGAAGACCGCCAGCGCCAGCGAGCCGACCAGGACGACGGTCATCGGGAGGTCGCGTTCGGTCCGCGTCTTGACGGCCGCCGCTTTGCCGCCGCCGAAGTCCTTCACGCTGTCGCGGAATGACGAGATGATCGTCGGGATGGTGCGGGCGAGCGTGATCAGTCCGGAGGCGAGCACCGCGCCGGCGCCGGTGTAACGGATGTAGGCGCTCCACAACTGCTGCGCCGACATCTCGCTGATCATCTTGCCGCTCGCCGGCACGGGCGGGAACGGCACCGTCATGTAGTTGCCGAGAATCGTCAGCAGCGGCAGCAGCACCAGCCACGAGAGCACGCCACCCGCGAACATCACGCCGGCGATCCGCGGCCCGATCACGTAGCCGACGCCCATGTACTCGGGAGAGATGTCGACGTTGAGCGTCGCGTTGGGGAAAAAGCTGGTCCGTGCCATCGAGTAACCGACCGCCGTCGTGAAGATCTGAAAGATCCAGGACAGCGATTTCCACAGCGCGCCGATGCCCAGTCCGCTGAACACCGTCCTGGCCAGGGCGCCGCCGCGCTCGCCGGCGATCAGGACGTCGGCACATGCCGCCCCTTCCGGATAGGGGAGGACGCCGTGCTCTTTCACGATCAGCGCCCGCCGCAGCGGCACCATCATCAGCACGCCGAGAATGCCGCCAGCGAAGGCGAGCATCAGGATCTGGAAATAACTGAAAAAGCCGGGGCCGTTGGGAGTCAGGAAGATCAGCGCCGGAATCGTGAACACGACGCCGCCGGCGATTGATTCACCAGCCGAGCCGATCGTCTGGACAATGTTGTTCTCGAGAATCGTCGAGCCGCCGATCTTCTTCAGCACCGAAATCGCCAGGACCGCGATCGGAATCGAGGCGCTGACCGTCAGTCCGGCACGCAGGCCCAGGTATACCGTCGAGGCCCCGAAGATCAGGCCGAAGAAGACGCCCAGGACGACCGCCTTGACAGTGAACTCGGCGGGTGACTGGTGAGCGGGGACGAACGGCTGAAACGGGGGGCGATCTGGTTGAGGCGTCGTCTGGGCCATATGGCGGTGATATTACTCCGAGGAGGAGACGGGAGGCCGGGCGCCCCGCCTCAATCTCCGCACGTATACTCGCCTTGTGACGCGCGAGAACAAGCTCGAGGAGGAAACGCGCCAGAAAGGGGTGGCGGAACCGGTTTCCGAGTTGACGACGAATCGCCTGTCGGTTTATCTCCGCTGCCTGAGCGCGCTCGACGCGGCAGGCGTGCGGACGATCTCGTCGCAATCCCTCGCCGAGCAGTTCCATCTCAATGCCGCACAAATCCGCAAGGATCTGGCCTACTTCGGCGAGTTCGGCGTGCGCGGCATCGGTTACTACGTCAAGGAACTGCGGCGCCATCTGCGCCAGATCCTCGGCCTCGACCGCGGCGTCCGCGTCGGCATCGTCGGCGCGGGTAATCTCGGCCTGGCGCTGGCCGACTATCCGGGGTTCCTCGACGACGGGTTCGAGATCGTGGCCCTGTTCGACACGGCGAAAGAGAAGATCGCGCGCCGCTCGCGCGGCGGCGTCGTGATCCACGACATCCGGGACTTGAAGAAGGTGGTGCGCCGCGAGAACATCGGCATCGCTGTGATCGCCGTGCCTGCCCCGGCAGCACCGGGGGCCGTGCACGCCGTCGTGGCGGCCGGGATCAAGGCGATCCTCAACTTCTCGCCCGGCGCCTATCGCGTGCCGCGCGGCGTGAAGCTGAAGAACATGGACCTGACCGTTTCGCTCGAGAGCCTGTCGTTCTTCCTCGTGCAAGGAGACAACGGTGAGTGATCAACGCCGAAAACCGGCAGGCGGCAGCCGGCGGCTGTCCCATGTCGACGCGGCGGGGCGGATCCGCATGGTGGACGTCGGCCACAAGGCGGCGACGCCGCGCGAAGCCGTCGCGCGCGGGCACATCCACATGTCGGCCGAAGCGCTCCGGCAGGTCCGGACCGGCACGAATAAGAAGGGGGACCCGCTGCAGACAGCGCGCCTCGCCGGGATCATGGCCGCCAAGCAGACCGCGGCGCTGATTCCGCTCTGCCACCCGATCGCGCTGACCCATGCCGACGTACAGCTGATCCCCGTGCGCGACGGCTACACGATCGAAGCGACCGCTCGTACGGTGGGGCCGACCGGCGTCGAGATGGAAGCGCTGACCGCGGTGGCGGTGGCGGCGCTGACGATCTACGACATGGTGAAGGCGGTCGACCGGGAGATGGTGATCGGCGACGTCCGCCTGATCACGAAAACCAAGTAGGCCGGCAGCGGAGAGCCGTGCAGATACTCGTCGCCATCTACAGTCCGTTTGCCGCGTGGTGCATCCCTGACGCGCAGGTGGCGGCGCTGCGGGACGAGTTTCCCGGGCACACGCTCGTACACGTACGAGATGACACCGAGGCGCTGGCGCACATCGCCGGCACGGACGTCGTGTTCGGCGCCCGGCTGCGTCCGGAACAGATCGCCGCGGCGCCCGGTCTGCGCTGGGTGCACAGCCCGGCCGCCGGGGTCGGCAACATGCTGTTTCCGGCGATGGTCGAGTCGGCGATCCAGTTGACGAATTCGCGCGGCATCGCCTCGGTCCCGATTGCCGAGCAGGTGATCGCGGTGACGTTGGCGCTCCTGCGCGATCTGCCGCTCGCCTGGCGACGGCAGCAGGAGCACGTATGGGCGCAGGAGGAATATCACGCGGCGTCGCCGCCGCGGCTGCTGCGTGACTGCCGCGTACTGATCGTCGGGGTGGGGTCGATTGGCAGCGCGGTGGCGTCGCTCGTCTCCGGCTTTGGCGCGGAGGTCGTCGGCATCCGCCGCCAGGCCGGACGGCCGGTCCCATGCGTGGGCGTGCTCCGCCCGCCGCAGGCCTTGGACGATGAGCTGCCGCGCGCCGACGTGATCGTGATCGCCGCCCCGCAGACCGCCGAGACACAGCACCTGCTCGGCGAGCGCGAGCTGGGCCTGATGCGCGACGGTGCGGTGCTGGTCAACGTCAGCCGAGGCAAGCTGGTCGACGAAGCGGCGCTCGCGCGGGAGCTGAGGCGCGGACGCATCCGCGCGGCTCTCGACGTCTTCGAGCATGAGCCGCTGGCGTCCGACAGTCCGCTCTGGGACAGCCCGCACGCCCTGCTCACCCCTCACGTGTCAGGTCACTTCGCCGGGTACTGGCCGGCGGCGACGGCGATGTTCGCCGAGAACCTCCGTCGGTTCGCCGAGGGACAGCCGTTGCTGAACCCGGTCGACAAGCGCGCGGGGTATTGATGGAGGACGCCGGTCAGGAGCCTCGGGCCGATCTGCAGACGCTCGCCGATCTGCCGTTCCACGTGCTCGGGCGTTACCCCAAGCCGCTGCTCGTCGGTCAGGTGCGTGACGCCGTCGTCGCCGGACAGTCGACGCGCGACTGGTTCGATCGCGTCCGCGACGTCGCGCTCGGACTCGCGTCGCTTGGCGTCGGGCGGGGCGATCGCGTCGCGATCGTGTCGGAGAGCCGCCCCGAATGGCTGGTGGCCGACCTGGCGATCCTCACGCTTGGCGCGGTGACCGTGCCGATCTATCCGACCCTCACCGCTCAGCAGGCCTGCTACATCGCCAAGGACGCGGGGGCGAGGCTGGCGTTCGTGTCGATGGCCGAGCAGCTCGAGAAGCTGAAGGCGGTACGGCACGAGCTGCCGTCGCTCGAGACGATGGCGACGTTCGCCGGCGCGCCGCATGCTTCGTCGTCGGTCCTGTCGCTCGATGAGGTGGCCGAACGCGGGCATGCGCGGATCATGGCGGGCTGGGGCATTGCGCGCGAGTTCCGCGATCAGGCGAAGACCGTCCGCGCCGCCGACCTCGCGACCATCATCTACACGTCGGGCACGACCGGCGACCCGAAGGGGGCGATGCTGTCGCATGCCAATCTCGTCTCGAACCTCGCGGCCGCACATGCGGCCGTGCCCGTTGACGAGCAGGACGTCTCGCTGAGCTACCTGCCGCTCAGCCACGCGTTCGAGCGCCTCGTCTCGTACATCTACCTCGCCTATGGCGTGACGATCGTGTTTGCGGAGTCGATGGACACGATCGGGCGCGATATGACGATCGTACGGCCGACGGTCATGACCGGCGTGCCGCGAGTCTACGAGAAGTTCCAGGCGCGGATTCTGGAGAAAGGGCAGGCGCTGCCGCAGCCGCGGCGCACGCTCTTCCACTGGGGCGTGAACGTCGCGGTCGCGAACGGCCGGGCCCTGGCGCAGGGGCGCGCGGCCTCGCCGGTGCTCGCGCTGGAGACCAAGATTGCCGATCGGCTCGTCTTCTCGAAGATCCGTGACGGCGTCGGCGGCCGCCTGCGGGTGCTCGCGTCTGGCAGCGCACCGCTGCCGCTGAATGTCGCCGAGTTCTTCGCGGGCGTTGGCCTGCCGATCACGGAAGGCTACGGCCTGACCGAGACGTCGGCGATCGTGTCGGCCAATCCGCTCGACGCGCCGCGGCTCGGCACGGTGGGGAAGGCCGTGCAGGGCGTCGACGTGCGCATCGGCGGCGACGGCGAGATCCTCGTCCGCGGTCCCAACGTGATGCAGGGCTACTACAACCGGTCGGACGAAACCGCTGCGGCCGTTCGCGACGGCTGGTTCTCCACGGGCGACATCGGCACACTCGACGCCGACGGCTACCTGACGATCACCGATCGCAAGAAGGATCTGCTTGTGACGTCCGGTGGCAAGAAGGTCGCGCCGCAGCCCATCGAGGCGACGCTCCAGCGCAGCCCGCTCGTCGGTGAAGCCGTCGTGCTCGGCGATCGCCGCCGCTTCATCTCGGCGCTCATCGTCCCCGCATTCGCGGCGCTCGAGCGGCGGCTGAAGGAGCTTGGCCGTCCATCAGGGGATCACGACGCGCTGGTGCATCGCGACGACGTCGTCGCGCTCTACGGGGAAATCATCGCCGGCGTCAACCGCGATCTGGCGCAGTTCGAGACGATCAAGAAGTTCAGGCTGCTGCCGCGCGAGTTCACGATCGCCGACGGTGAGCTGACGCCGACGATGAAGGTGAAGCGGAAGAGCGTGGAGCAGAACTGGTCGGCGGAGATCGACGCGATGTATCGCGAGTAGGCCCGGCGCCAGGGATTGGTGCTGCGCTGCTGCTTGCGCCGCGTCAAGTGCGTACGCTACAACCGCGGGTGGGATGTTGCCGGATCGCTGGCGCCTGCTCGTCGTCGGCTACCTTGCCTGGCTGATCGTCTTCACCGTCGTCGAAGGAGCCGGGCGGGAGGCGTGCCGGATGCCGACCGCGAAATGGATCGCGGCCGGCGCCGACGCTCGGGACCGTACGCTGCGCCAGTCCTTTCGGGATCGGGCCGATGCCTGTCTGGAGGGCACCGCCTGGCACACGGCGGCGATGCGGGCGCTGGTCGGCTGCGTGATCCTCGCGCCGTTCGCGGCGGTATGGCTGGAACGGCGGCGCCGCGAGCTGGCGCGGTCGCTGACGTTTGCCGGGATGCTGGCGGCGATGCTGGGGTCGATCGCGGGCGTGCGCTGGCTCTACGACTGGTGGTCGTGAGTGTGTTAGCATCTTTTTTTCTGCAATCGATTTCATTGCTCCCATGACAGAACAGCATCAGCGTCTTGCCATCCTCGTCGGCGGCGGCCCCGCCCCCGGCATCAACAGCGTGATCGCCGCCGCCACCATTCGCGCGCGCCTGCAGGGCGTCGACGTGGTCGGCATTCGCGACGGCTTCGAGTGGCTCATGCAGGGAGACGTCGACCACGTCACCCCGCTGACCATCGACGCGGTCAGCCGCATCCACTTCCGCGGCGGCTCGACGCTGGGTATCGCGCGCGCCAATCCGACCAAGGACACGCGCCTGCTCGACCTGACGGTGAACTCGCTGCTGCGCCTCAATGTGACGGGGCTGATCACGATCGGCGGCGACGACACGGCGTTCTCGGCGATGCGCCTCGAGAAGCACGCCGCCGGCGCCCTGCGCGTCGTGCACGTGCCGAAGACGATCGACAACGACCTCGATCTGCCGGCTCACATCGACACCTTCGGCTACCAGACAGCGCGCCACTACGGCGTCGACGTCCTCAAGAACCTGATGGTCGACGCCAAGACGACGTCGCGCTGGTATTTCGTGGTGGCGATGGGACGCAAGGCCGGGCACCTGGCGCTCGGGATCGGCAAGTCGGCCGGCGCCACCGTCACGCTCATCGGCGAAGAGTTCAAGGCGCCGACCCCGCTCGCCACCGTGGTGGACACGCTGACCGGGGCGATCATCAAGCGCCTCAGCTACGGGCGACGCGACGGCGTCGCGGTCATCGCCGAGGGCGTCGTTCTCAGCCTGCGGCCCGAAGATCTCGCCGAGCTGAAGGACGTCGAGCGCGACGCGCACGGCCACATCCGGCTCGACGAGGTCAGCCTCGGCGACATCCTGAAAGCGGAAGTGAGCAAGCGGCTGCGCGAGCACGAGATCAAGACGACGATCTCGGCCAAGAACATCGGCTACGAACTGCGCTGCGCCGATCCGATTCCGTTCGACATGGAATACACGCGCGACCTGGGCTACTCGGCCGCGAGCTATCTGCTCTCGGGCGGCAGCTCGGCGATGGTGTCGATCCAGGGCGGCCAGTTCGTGCCCATCCCGTTCGACTCGATGCTCGACCCGGAAACAGGACGAACGCGCGTGCGTTCGGTGGTCGTCAGCTCGGCGCGCTACGCAATCGCGCGCCGCTACATGATCCGGCTGCAGCGCGAGGACTTCGAGGATAGCCACGATCTGGCGAAGCTGGCGGCCATCGCGCACTGCACCCCCGAGGCGTTTCGCGAACGCTACGCCTACCTGACCGCCGACGAGCCACGTGTGCCGGCCGATCCGGCCGCGCTCGCGACGGCACCCAACTAGCCCGTCGCCCCAACAAAAAAGGGAGCCGCCCGTTCAATAGCCCGGGCGGGCTCCCCTGATGTGTCCCCTCGGCTCGGGTCCCTGTCGGTACCTACTTGACCGTCAGCGTCCCCGTCATTCCCTGCGAGAAGTGCCCAGGGAACGTGCAGAGGAAGGTGTAGGTGCCCGGCTTGGCCGGCGCGGTGAAGCTGATCTCGCCCGTCTCGCCGCCGCCGACGAGGCCCGTGTGCACGAGGATCTTGTCCTTCATGTCCGGCGGGATGAAATCGGTCGCGCGCGCGTTGAACGCGGCGGTGGCGACATCCTGGCCGCTGACGCCCGCCTTCAACAGCACGAAGTTGTGGGCCATCGCGATCTTCGGCATGCTGCCGAGCGCCTTCAGCACGATGTGAAGTTTCTCGCCAGGCTTGGCGGTGATCTCGGTCACCGAATACTTCATCGTCTCGGAGCCGGTGATCTCCACGGTCCGGCCGCCGGTGGCGGACCCCGCCTTCGTCGCGGCCGCCGCCTTCTTGGCCGGAGCCTTCATATCCTGAGCGGCGGCCAGGGGCGCCGCCGCGAGCGCGAGCACACACACGAGCGAAAACATCTTCATGGATGAGGACCTCTCTGAGGCCGATTCTATCATTCGAGTGACGCCGGCAGAGTGGCCGCCGGCCGCAGCACCGCGCGGTATTCGACCTCGACCGCCTGTCCCGCCTGGATCCATCGACAGCCCGGCGTGCCGAAGGTCGGACCACGCTCGATCATCTGCTGCCGAGTCTCAGGCAGCGGCGACACGCCGAACTCGAGGCCGCAGGTGATCGCCTGGCCGTTCCACGGCGCGGCGGTCCGCGAGCGGTTCTCTTCCCACATTCCGAGCCACGGGAAATCGGTGCGCCGCCAGATGTACCCGAACGCGAGCCGCAGCCGCGGCGAGAACGCGATGAACCATGCGGTCTCGCGTTCGGGATCGAGCCGATGGGCCGTATACGCGCTCGAGCAACGGGCACTGGTGTAGGTGCCGAGATCGGCAGCGCCTCCCTCATGCTTCGGCGCATCCGGCCACGCGAACTCCGCGCCCGGCTGCAGATAGTCGGCGGGCCCGAATGGACCCGGGAAGACGAGGGAGCGATCGGCCGTTACGTCGAATCGCGTGACGGCGGGCTCGAGGAACGGTGGACCGAGCGTCACGTGCTGGGTCCATCCGATCGGGCGATCGATGCGGCTGGCATTTTCGAGGCGCTCGCGGATCTGCACCGTCCGTCCGTCGATCCGGATCCGGCGGGCGACGCGCAGTCCGGCGGACGGCAGCACCGTCGTCATGGCGATCGCGTCGGCGGCGGCGTCGATCTCCCAGCGGGCCACGCTGGCTTCGCCGTGCGCAGGCAGCCCCGCGGCGGCCTCCGCGGCCGAAGGACCGCCAAACACGTCGAGACACAGGTTGTGCCCCATGATGCCGGCGAGGAGCGACGCGTCGGCGCCGCCGCCGTACTCAGGGTGCCGCGCGGCGTCGTACTCGGACGGCTCGATCGACGGCCAGTGCGGCGTCCACAGCGGGTTGACGCCCGTTGCCAGATCGCAGATCTCAGCGATGTGGCCGCCCTCCGCGAGCACCGTGACCCGCAGCGTGCCGTTTTCGATCGAGAACGCGCGGCGGCCGCGGTACCGGGTCACCTCGCCGCGGCGACGGCGACGCCCCACGGGCTGCCGCCGACCTTGATCCGTGCGTCTACCTTGCCTGACGCGATATCGACGATCGACACGTCACCCGACGGGCCGTTCGCCGTGTAGAGCTTCTTGCCGTCGGGACTGACGGCGATGCCCCACGGCCGGGCGCCGACGTCGGCAATCGTACCGGTGACGGTGAGCGACGCGGTGTCGATGATCGCGACGGCTTTCGAGCGGCCGAGCGAGACGTACAGGCGCGATCCGTCCGCAGACATCGCCTGTCCCATCGGCCGCGGCGGCGTCGGCGCCCCCTCGATCTTCGGCAGCTGGATCGTCGTCTTGACGGCGTTGGTCGCCGAGTCGAACACCGTCAGCGCGCCGGCGTTCTCGCACGTGACGAATCCGGTGGCGCCGTCGTTGGTGAACGCGATCGAGCGCGGCCGCGGGCCGGTCTTGATCGTGCCGATCGCCTGCAGCGTCGTGGTGTCGACGGCAGTCACGAATCCGTCTCCCTCCGACGTGACGTAGACCACCTTGCCATCGGGGCGGACGGTCACTCCCTCGGGCTCTTCACCCGCCTTCACCTTCTGTCGAACCTGGCCGCTCTGCAGATCGAGAATCGAGAGCGTCCCTTCGTCCTCCTGGGCGACGTAGAGCGTCTTGCCGTCGGCGCTGATCGCGAAGGCCTCGGGGTCATCGCCGCTCTTGTACTTCTTCACGACGGCGTGGCTGGCGACGTCGATCATGCCGATGCCGTCGGCGGTACGGTCGGCGGGCGGCAGCTTCGACTCGTCGACGTTCGGGCCGCCGATCGGCGAGCCCGACAGCGCGACGTAGAGCTGCGCGCCGTCGGGCGAGAGCTTGATGCCGCGCGGCCGCTTGCCGATGGCGATCTTCTGGACAACCTGCTGCGCCACCGGATCGATGACGACGACCTCGGTGCCGGTTTCATCCGACACGTAGATGCGAGGGCCAGACGGCGTCGCGGCCGCCGGCGGCGTGGCGGACGAGGCCGGCGTCGAGCCGCCGCAGGCAGTGAGACCCACCGCGAGCAGCACCGCCGCGGCACACGTCGAACGAACAAGAGAGAATGAAGACATCAGGCCACGATACTCAACGCGCCCATCCAGCGCAACAGGCCGCGGTCACGCGATGCGTCGCAGCTTGGTGACGCGGCCGATGTCCACCCATTCGACGACGAAGATGTTGCCGTCGTGATCGAACGAGGCGCCGTGAGGCGTGACGAACTGCCCGGGGACGAAGCTGGCGCGGTCGGTCGTGGCACGCGACGGGTTCTTCGGCGAGTCGGGCGTCGCGTCGCCGAGGTGCGCGACGACGCGGTTGTCGCGATCGATCAGCGTGACGCGGCCCTGGAGATCGGCAATCACCACGATGCCGTTCCGCTCGTGGAAATGGCAGGGGAGCCGGAAGCCCTCGACGAAATCGACGTGCGCACCCGCGAGCGTAAACCGCTGCAGGCGGTTGTTGCGGCGATCCGCGACCGTGAGGATCGGCTCGCTCCTGCGCGTGTCGACCCAGATGCCATGCGGCTCCTTCATCCTGCCCGGTTCCGATCCGCGCCCGCCGAAGGTGTTCAGATAATCCCCCTTGGCGGTGTAGTGGTTGATGAAATACGAGCCGTAGCCGTCCGCCACGTAGAGGTCGCCGTTGGGCGCGATGGCGATGTTCGTCGGGTTGTAGGGCGCGTCCTTGTATTCGGGAATATCGGGAGGCCCCTGGATCATGTAGACGATCTCCCCGGTGAGCGTGGCCTTGACCACCGTCGCCGGCAGCTCGGGGCGCGGCTCGAGCTTCGGGTTCGCCGCGTTGACGGTCAGGTAGAGGAACTCGTCACGCCCTTCCCTGCGCAGCCACAGGCCGTGCGCGACGCCGCGAAACTGCCGGCCCCACGAGCGGACGAAGCGCCCCTTGCGGTCGAAGACGACGACCGTGTCGGGACTCTCGCTGGTCGTGGCTACCGTATGGTGGACGTAGATGTGCCCCTGCGCGTCCTCGACGACGTTGTGGGTGTTGCCCCACTTGATGTGCGCCGGCAGCTCGCCCCAGTCGTGGATCGCCTCGTAGCGGAAGTCGCCGCTGCCGAGCACGGGTCGTGCTCGGCCTGCCTTGTCCGACAGGCCGAGCAGGATCGGGCCGATCGCCGGCGTGGCGATGGCGGAGGCGAGGAAGCCCCGGCGTGTGGTTCTCATGCGAACAGCTCCGTCGCGGGTTGTCCCTTGCCGTCCCTGGTGACGTAGACCGGCCGCTTCTCGGCGACGTAGGCGAGATCCGGCGGAATGCCGAGGGCGTGGTAGATGGTCGCGTGCAGGTTCTCGACCGGCATGGGGTTTTCGATGGTGGTGCACGGCCGTTGGTCGGCGGTCTTGCCGTAGACGAATCCCTTTTTCACGCCGCCGCCGAACATCAGCACCGAGCCGGCGGCGGTGAAGTGGCGGTGCATGCCGTAGTGCCGCGGTTCCTGCATCACGTCGGGGATGTTGATCGCCTGGTCCTTCACTTCCTTGCCCAGCTTGCCCTCGGTGACGGCGTCACGGCTGAACTCGCTGGCCAGCACGACGAGCGTGCGATCGAGCAGCCCGCGCTCGTCGAGGTCGTGGATCAACTGCGCGACGGGGGCGTCGATCAGCTGTTTCATGTCGGCGGCGCGCTGGTGCCCGTTCTCGTGCGTGTCCCAGTAGACGAACGGGATGTACTCCGACGTCACCTCGACGTAGCGCGCACCGCCTTCGATCAGGCGCCGGGCGAGCAGGCAGCCCTGGCCGAAGCGGCCGGTATTGTAGGCGTCGAACGACGGTGTCGGCTCGAGCGACAGGTCGAAGGCCTTCGCCGACGGCGAGCGCAACAGGCGATCGGCCGCGTCGAGGGATCGCACCAGCGCCTCGCGCTGGAAGGCGCCGCCGTATTGATAGACCGGTTCCCGCGCCAGGAGCTGTTCGAACAACTGGCGCCGGCTCCGGAACCGTCCGGCGCCGAGCTCTTTCGGCGGCCGCACCGCGGACGCCGCGTCCTGCGGGTCCACGATCAGGAAGGGACCGTAGTCGGTGCCAAGGAAGCCGGCGGTATGGAAGGCCTTGAGCGTCGCGATCTCGCCGCTGCCCTCGACCGTCTGGCCGATGGCGACGAACGGCGGCATGTCCGGGGCCTTGGGTCCGAGCGTCCTCCCGATGACCGCGCCGATGTGCGGCACGGCCATCGGCTGCGGCGGCACGTAGCCGGTGTGCCAGTGGTACTGGTGCCTCGCGTGCAGGATGAAGCCGAGATCGGCGGCGACGAACGACCGGATCACCGATCCCTTGTCGATGACGCGCGCGAGGTTCTCGAGCCCTTGCGAGAACTTGATGTGATCGACGGCGGTGTCGATCGACGGAAACGTGCTCAGCACGTCCTTGATCGGCACGCCGGGCGAGTACGGCGTGTAGCGCTTGGGATCGAACGTTTCGGTGCTGGCCATGCCGCCCGCCATCCACAGCACGATCACGGCGTCGGCTGTCGCGCGCCGCTTCGGCGTGTCCTGCCGCGGTGCGGCGTCGAGGCGCTCCGCTTCGCCACCGACGAGCGAGGCGAGCGTGGCCGCCGCGGTGACGCCGATGAAACCGCGGCGCGTCAGACACGAATGGATGTGGCGCTCGTCGCTGGTCATCTGGCCCTCAGAAGATCAACTGGAACTCGGGTGTCATCAGCACGGCCCAGAGCAAATCCGCGACGGCATCGGCTGACGGCACCGCGGGGCGCGTCGGATCGGCGATGGCGGCTTCGGCGGCGCCGCGCTCCTGCGGCGACGGCGCCCGGCCGAGCGCGGCGTGGAAGATCCGATCGACGACCGCCCGGATCGTCGTCACGGGCGGCGGCGCGGGCAGCGGCGTGCCCGATGCGGGCGGCAGCAGCCGCTGCATGTTCGGCTCGGCGTCGAAGACGAAGAAGCGCACCGATGGATTGAGCGTCGATCCGATCTCGGCGCGGTCGTTCTCGAGGCCGAAGTTGCCGCGGAACCGCGTCAAGCCGCGGCCGGCGATGTTGTAAATCAGACGCGAGCCGTTCTTCACGGCGACGCGGCCGGACCGCACCGGGCCGCCGGCGCGCAGCCCGGAGCCGTCCACCGGCGTCAACGCCGCCAACGGTACCGTCGTGCCGTCGGACCCGACGAACTCCGCGTCGACGAATTCCGGCAGCACGCGCTCGGGGGCGTTCGATCCTGTGTCGGCGACGACCAGCCAGAGCGTCGCGGCACCCGAGACGTCGGCATCGAAGGCCCGGGCGCTCGCATAGCGGCCGCCGGTGGTGCCGGTGAACCGGCTGCGCGGCTCGGGCGGCAGCTGGCCGGTCATCCGGCGCGCGCCGCGCATCAGCCAGCGCGTCAGTAGTTCTCCGTTCACCAGTTCCAGTGCCTGCAGCGTCGTGAAATCGGTGGCGCGGACGGAGGTCACCTGGTCACGAATCGGACGCCCGAGCGCGCGCGTCAACTGCGTCGAAGAGGCGCGGTACTCGCGGACGTAGGTACCCGAGGTCGGCGAGTCGGACGCCGTGCCTTTTCCGTCGCCGCCGCCGCCAGCGAGCAGGCTCCACTCGCCGGTGATTTCGCCGATCGCGTCGGCGAACTGCTCCGCGCTCAGTCGCCGCAGTTCCGGCCCCGTGAAGACGAAGCCGACGGCCGGCGCGTCCACGGGACGCGACACCGCCGGCAGTTGATACGGGCGCGAGCCGAGAATCGTGGCAATCAGGTGCTTCACGTCGTAGCCGTGGTCGACGAAGTCGGCCGCCAGCCAATCGAGCAGCTCTGGACTCCACGGACGGCCGTCCATCTCGTCGACGTTGAGAACGAGGCCGCGGCCGAGGAGACGCTGCCACAGGCGGTTGACGAGGGTGCGCGCCAGCCGGCCGTTGCGCGGATCGGTAAAGGTCGCGGCGGCCGCGGCACGGCGATCGGCGAGCGAGGCGGACGCCGGCGCGCGCGCGAGCTGCGGATACAGGAACGCCGGTTCGGCGAACTGGTTCTGCGCCACGTCGCAGCGATAGAGCTGCAGGCTGGGAGTAGGGGAGAAGTAGGCCGCCAGCCCGTAGGCGTCCTTCAGCTTCCACTGGCTGATGAAACTGTTGTGGCACGAATTGCACTTCAGGTTGATGCCGAGGAAGACTTGCGCGGTGTTCTGCGACGCCTGCATCCACGGCGTCACCGCGGCGCTGGTCTCGCCGCGCCAGTTGACGCCGATCAGGAACCCTTCCGGTCCGCCATCCGCCGGCGGGTCGAGCAGATCGCGGACGAAGCGGTCGTAGGGCAGGTTCGACCGCAGCGCGCCCCGCAGCCACGTCGTGATGCTCTTGCGCCCGTTCTGCTCCGAGAAGTAGCTGTAGCCGTCCTCGTTGCGCAACAGATCGTTCCAAAATGACATCCAGTGATCGGCGTACAGATCGTTGTCGGCGAGCAGCCGCGCGACGAGCGCCTCGCGCTTGGCGGGTGAGGTGTCGGCGACGAACGCCGCCAGCGCGTCGGGCGGCGGCAGCAGCCCCCAGACGTCGAGATAGACGCGCCGCGCGAACTGCGCGTCGCTGACCGGCGGCGGGGCCACCACGCCGTGATCCTGGAAGTAGGCGGCAGCCAGTCGATCGATCGGCGAGGTCCAACCCGGCGGCGACACGGCGGGAACCGCCGGCGGCGCGAGCTCGAGGGGTGCCTCCCACGGGGGCGGAGCCGGCGCCGCGCTGGGTGTCAGCCGCGCCCCTTCGTCGATCCAGCGCTGCACGACCGCGATCTGCGCCGCCGCCAGCGGATCCGCATCTTTCGGCATCTGCTCGTCGACCTGGCCGAGGAGCCGCCGAATCAGCAGACTGCCGGCACCGTTGCCCGGGCGCACGATCGACCCATCCTTGCCGCCGTCGAGCAGGTCGCCGTAACTGGCGAGCGAGAGGCCGCCTTTGCGCTTCTGCTGATCGTGGCACTCGAGGCAGTTCTTGGCGAGGATCGGACGTACCGCGGTCTCGAAATCGATGCGTCCCGCCGGACTGGCCTGCGGCATGCCCGCGCGCGGCGACGAGGCAAGCATGGCCGCTCCCCAGAGCACCACGGCACTCCCCGTCGACGCCAGCCGCATGAGTTTGGACACGAGGATCACCCGGTGCGCCGCAGTGTAACGCAGGCGATGGCGCGGTAGACTGCCGCGCATGAAGTTCGGCATCAACACGCTGCTGTGGAGCGGCAGCGTCGGAGCGGCGGAGCTCGATCGGTTCGCCGGTCTGAAGGACGCGGGCTTCGACGGCGTCGAAGTCCCGATCTTCGATCCGGCGTCGTTCCCCGCCGTCGAAGTACGGCGCGCCGTCGAGCGCCTCGGCCTGGCCTGCACGGCGGTTTCGATCGTGCCGGCACGCGGCGGACTCGGCGACGAGGATCGGGCCATTCGCGACCAAAGCGAGGCGCACGTGCGTGCGGTGATCGATCGCGCGGCGGAGGCGGGCATCGGGCTCCTGTCGGGGCCGCTGTATTCGGCAGTCGGCTATCTCCCCGGCCGCCGTCGCAGCGACGACGAGTGGAGGCGGGCCGTCGACGGCTGGCAGCGTCTCGCCCCTCACGCCGCCGCGGCCGGGGTGACGATCGGTCTCGAGCCGCTGAACCGGTTCGAAACGTACTTCCTGAACACCGCCGAAGACGGTGCGGCGTTCTGCGACGCGGTCGGTCACCCGTCGGTCGGACTGCTGATCGATACATTTCACGCCAACATCGAAGAGAAGAGCCTCGGCGGCGCGCTGCGCGCCGCGGGCCGCCACCTCAAGCATGTCCACACGTGCGAAAACGATCGCGGCATCCCTGGCTCCGGCCACGTGGCGTGGCGCGAATGCTTCGATACGCTCGCCGCAATCGGCTACGACGGCTGGCTGACGATCGAGAGCTTTGGCTCCGCGCTGGGAGAGATCTCGGCAGCCGCCGCCATCTGGCGCGATCTTGCGCCGACGCCCGACGCGATCGCCATCGACGGGCTGGCTTTCCTGCGCCGGCAGGCGGTGTAATCTGAAGAGACGATGACACGTCTCGTGCTGATCGGCTGCGTGGCGATCGGAGTCGCCGCGTCGCTCCGGCAGGCCGCGCCGTCTCAGGGGCGCGCCTTTACGCCCGAAGAGCTGGCGGTCTATCGGGCGGCTCTTCCCGACGGGGCCGCGCGAGACACCGTGATCCGCGTATGCGGACAGTGCCACGAGCCGAACCGCGCCG
This sequence comes from Vicinamibacterales bacterium, assembly GCA_036496585.1. Classification (NCBI taxonomy): domain Bacteria; kingdom Pseudomonadati; phylum Acidobacteriota; class Vicinamibacteria; order Vicinamibacterales; species Vicinamibacterales bacterium. The sequence continues at coordinate 53,369 of DASXLB010000005.1, read as the reverse complement.
CGTCGCTGCGGTTGACGCGCGACGGGTGGGAGGGCGTCATCGAGAAGATGAAAGGTCTCGGCGCGAGCGCCTTCGCGACCGAGGCGGAGATGGCGCAGGTCACCGACTACCTGTCCGAGAACTTCAAGGGAGAGGCACCCAAGCCGATCAACCTGAATACCGCCAGCGCGATCGATCTCGAGGCGGTCGGCGGGCTCCTGCGCAAGGAGGCGGCGATCTGGATCGAATACCGGAAGAAGACGCCGTGCAAGGCCCTCGACGATTTGAAAAAGGTCGACGGCCTGCCGTTCAAAAAAATTGACGACAAGCGCGATCGGCTCGTCTGCTTCTAGTTTCATCCGAGGGGCGTCGCCCTCGGACTCCCCTACACCCGCTCTCGCGCGCCGCGTCGCCGGCGCGCTCCGTTCGCGTGGCTCGCTCGCCGGCGATTGCAATCGGTATTTGTGAGGTACGCTCTGCCCCGGCGGGTCGCAGGAATCACGTTTGCGACTCAGCAGCGCCGCGAAAGAGTCACCGTCGCTCGTCGAGGAATCCGAAGGCGTAGAGCGTGCCGTCGGCGGCGCCGACGTAGACCTGCCCGAACGAGCTCCAGAAACTGCCCGGCGCGGCGGCCGACGTCATCGACGTGCCGCTCGTCCAGAGGGATTTGCCCGACGCCGCGTCGAACGCATGCAGGACGGCCGGCGCACCGCTGCCGCTGGCCGCGCGTCCGCTGGCGAGCGCGAACGCGACGCCATTGACGATGACCGGCGTGGCGGGGGAGGCCAGGGCGTCCGCACTCCAGCCTCGTTCGAGCACGAGCGTGCCGGCGCGCTCGCCCACTCTGAAGGCAGCGACGGCGTTGGCGAGCGGCGCCAGGATCCAGCGCGTGCCGTAAGTGACGATAGGCGGTGCCGCGGGCCCTGGGGGGACTGTGTCCGTGGCGGGCGCGATCCTCATCTCGCGCCAGTTTGCCAGCGACTCACCCGGCGCGATCGAGCCGCCGACCGCGGACGAGGCGAGCGGGGTGGCGTGGTCGGCGCCGCCGAGCGATGCCGCGTCGAGGACCACGAGCCTGCCGTCCTTGGTGGCCGCGGCGACGAGTTCGCGTTCTCCGTCGCTGCCGCGCACGATGGTCGGGCCGGTCGCGAATTCAGTCGACGGGACGCTGAACCAGTCCTTGACCTGCAGAGTCTTCGGGTCGAGCGCGACGATCGCGTTGGGCTTGCCGTCGGCGCCGGCGCCGGGTCCGACCGCGGCGATGACGGTGCCGCCGGTCGTAAAGGCGAGCGTCCCGACGATGGATCCGCCGCTCTTCCACGAGACGACCGGCTTGCCCTCGCTCTGGAGGTCGATAGCCCAGACGGCGTTCGGCGTATTGCCGCACCCCGCGAGCGTCGCGGTGTAGAGCGTGGTGTCCACGGCGATCGCGTCGGACCAGCGCGCGTTGGCCGGCACGAACTCGGCCGGCTTCTGGATGTCCTTGCCGGACGGCAGCCCCATGACGTGCAGCACGCCGTCGCTCGCGATGGTGTAGACAACCCCGGACGCGCGGCCCAGACCGCCGCGGCCCCCGCCCAGTTCCTCAGGCTTCGCGCCAGGAATGGCCGCCAGCGGCGGCGTCGGATTATTGGCGCGTTGCGGCGGCGCAGCCGGTGGCGCGCCCGCCGCCGGTGCCCCCGCCGCCGGTGCCCCCGCCGCCGGCGCCCCCGCCGCCGGCGCCCCCGCCGCCGGCGCAACGGGCGCCCCCCGGGCACCACGCGCACCAGCCCCCGCTCCGCCGCGGACCTCGACCGGCGCCCCTTCGCCAGGCTGGCCGATCACGCTCCGATACGACTGCGCGGCGCGGCCGCCGCCAGGCGGTGGCGCGATCGGCGGCGGCGTCAGACCGACGACACGCGTCGGTGCCGAGGTCATTCCGCCGGCACACGCCGCAGTCGGCGCCGGGATCGGGACGTCGAAGTGGCGCTGCCAGACGACGTAGCCGGTGTCGTTGTCGAGTGCGTAAACGTTGTTGGAGCTGCCGGCCACGACCGTCATCGGGATGAACAGCGTGACGCCGTTGGCGCTCACGCCCTGACCGATTCCCTGCGCCCTCCGCGCCGCGTTGTCGAGGCGGGCCTTCCACTGCAGCTCGAAGCCCGGCTTCGACATCGTGTCGAGCGAGATCTTCGCGTCGGTGCGAATCCACGAGGTGCGCTGCGCATCGCCGCCGGCGGTGAGCCATTCCGATCCGCCGCGTCCGACCTGCGCGCGTGTCGCACCGAACAGCGCAGCGAATCCGAACACTGTTGCCCCCGCGATTGCTCGATTCATTTTCAGCATTTGGTTGCTCGCTGCCAGCTTCCGTCTCCCGTCTACCGTTTCACCCCGAAGCAGTAGAGGGTGCCGTCGTACGTCCCGACATAGGCGCGTCCGTTCGCGACGGTCAGACCGCTGAAGTGGTTCCACGACTCGATCTGCGCGCCGCTCGACCAGAGCTCCTTGCCGGTCTGTCCATCGAGCGCGTAGAGCACGGCGTGCCGGCCGCCGGGCACGCGCCGTTGCGGGCCGGAGTTGAGGCCGCCGCCGTACTTGGCCCCGCCGGGCTCGTTCCAGGCCACGTCAGGAACGACCTGGGTTGCGTCCTCGCCGGCAGCGTAGGCGAAGACGACGCCGTTGGCGATGACCGCCTCCTCGGCGAGGTCCATGTCGCGCGACAGCCAGGCCGGTGCGAGCTTCCACGTGCTGCCGTTCTGCTGCACCTTGAACGCCGCCACGCCGCCGCCTTTCGGTCGGCCGTACTCGATTGGCGCCTTGAACGCCGCGCTCACCGGCCCCCAGAACGGCGCCAGCACCCACTGCGTGCCTGCGGTGTCGCGCCAGGCGCTCAGCGCGCCCCAGATGCCGCGGCCGTCGAAGGCTTGCGCGTCGTTGCAGATGAGCGGCGTCGTGTCGAGTGTGGTCCGGTGGTCCTCACCGCCGAAGCTGTCGCGATCCAGCAGCCAGAGCTGGCAGGCCTTGCTCGTGCCGACGAGGAACTTGCGGTTCTTGTAGTCGAAGAGCACCGGCGTGGTGTTGACGTCGAGGTCGCGGCGCCAGAGCCAGTTGGCGTTGGGCGCGCCGAAGAAGTCCGCAAGCTGCAGCTGCTTGGCGTCGTCGAGCTTCACGGCAACGATGGCGTTGCCGAGACGGCGGGTGCCCGGATCGAACTGCCCGTCGCCCGTGCCGAGGTAGACGGTGCCGTCACTGGCGATCGACGCGCCCCGCCGTCCCCACAGACCGCCGCCGGCGGGAATGAACGCGGAAGCGCGGCGCGTGGCGAGATCGAAGGCGTAGAACGCGTTCGTCAACCCACCGCATCCCTGCGCGGTGGCGGTGTAGACGACCCCCTTGTAGAGATTCAGCGCGTAGGGCTTGCCGCCCCCCGGAACGAATTTGTCGGGCGGCGCCACGTCCTTGCCGTCGGCGGCGTTGATCTGCCGCAGCCGCCCATCCCATGAGACCGCGTAGATGGTGTAGTCGCCGGGCGCGCGCACAGCCATGGTCGGCACGGCCGTCTGACCGGCCGGGCAGAGGGCGTCGAACGACGGGGGCGGCGGATTCGGGCCGCCGTCGAAGTGGACGTGCCACAGTTGCTGGCCGCTGACCACGTCGATGCCGAACAGATCGTCGCTGACTCCCGCGACGACGCCGATCTCCTTCGGGCCCTGCGGCGTCGTGACCTTTTCGGCGATCAGCGGCGCGAACAGGTTGTGCATCGCACGCGGCGTGCTGTCGAGTTTCAGCTTCCAGAGCAGCGTCGAGCTGCCGACGTTCGCGGGGGTGAACACCTTCTCGTTCTGCACCCACCCGGTTCGCGCATTGTCGACGCCTTCCGAGAGAAAATCCGCCGCCGCCGCGGTCATCCCCGCGCAGACGACCAGTACCGTGACGAGCCGCTTGGTCATGACGCCGCACACGATACAGGAAACGCGGCGCCGGTGGAAAGGGCCGGCGCGTTACGCCGGGACTTCCTCCGACTCGGCACTCTGCGTCCAGGAGGCGAGCAGCGTGTAGGTCACGCCGAGGACGACCGGTCCGATGAACAGACCGACGATGCCGAAGGCGAGCAGGCCGCCGATGACGCCGGCAAAGATGATGACGAGCGGCAGATTCGCGCCGCGGCGGATCAGCATCGGCCGCAGGACGTTGTCGATCGTGCCCGCCACGATCGAGAACACGAGCAGCGTCGTCCCCGCGCCCGACTGGCCGGACCAGTACAGCCAGGCGACCACCGGCACGAGGAGCGGAATCGGGCCGAGCTGCGCGAGGCACATGAACAGCATGACGGCCGCAAGCAGTCCCGCGGCGGGAATGCCGGCGATCAGCAGGCCGGCGCCGCCGATGGCGGTCTGGATCAGGGCGGTGCCGACTACGCCGAGCACGACGCCCCGGATCGCGCGCGCGGCAAGCTCCGCCGCGGCCTGCCCCTGCTGCCCGGCCAGCCGCCGCGCGAACCGCAGAATGCCGTCGCGCACGGTCTCGCCGTTGGCGAGCACCAGCCCGGAGATGATCGCCGTCAGCAGCAGCTGCAGGAGCATCGCGCCGATGCTGCCGGCCGTGGCGGCGAACCACTGCAGCGCCCGCTGCACATAGGGGCCTAAGACCGCCGTCCGATCGGCTGGCGCCAGCGCCGCGAAACGCCGCCACTCGTCGGCGAGCCTCCCGCCCACGATAGGCACGGTGGCAACCCAGGACGGTGGCGAAGGCACCGGGAGCGTCTGGAACGAGCCGATGTCCCCGGTGATCCGCTGGGCGTGGCGCACGATGGTGATGAGCGCCAGGGTGACGGGGATGAACACGGCGAGCAGGATCACCGCCGTGACGATCGCGACGGCGAGCTTGCGCCGCCGCCCGAGCGCCGCTTCCAGCCGCAGCAGCGCCGGCCAGACCGCCACGCTGACGATCGTCGCCCAGAGGAATGCCGTGAGGAACGGCCGCAGGACCAGGTAACTGCCCATGAGAAGCAGGACCAGGAACAGCACCGAGAGCGTCGTGTGGGTGATGTCGGAGGTGGCGCGGGGGCGCTCGAGCATCCGTGCAGGTACAGCATCAACTGTGCCCTCGCTATGTCGTTGTCAGCGTCGGAGATGCGCTCCGGGTGCAGCGCCAGACCGTCCGGAATGACGGGGGAGTTACGAAATCCCGGAGCGGACATCCATGACCCGGTCGCGCGGCCAATGCGGCGGAAGCTGCTATTCGAAGACGCGGATCCGGCGGAACGTCAGGTCAACGAACCAGAGGACGAGCGCGAGCGCGACCAGGGCGGGCCAGAGTGGACGGCGCTCGCTACTGCGTTCGCCGGGCTTCGCCGCGAGCGACGCCGGGTCGGGGCGCCAGGTGCCGCCGGTCGCGGTGGCGATGGCGCGCAGCAGGTGCTCGTCGGGAGCCGAGAAGCGGTACTCTGCCGCGGGGTCCGGCGCGAGCGTGCGCGACGGCTTGACCGCGTCGGTCGTGCCGGCGTCGGTCACGGTGGCCACGAGCGGACGGCTGGCGTCGGTCACGATGGTCGCTTCGTAGCGGCCCGGTGCGACCTGGCGCGCCGTGACGTTGCGCGAACCGGCGTCGTTCGACACGCGCAGCACGGGCCGCAGCAGATTCCGGTACTCGCCGGCCGCGTCGCGGGCCTCAACCGTCAGCGTCACTGCCCGCGCGCCGCCGCGGATCGGGCCGGCCTCGAGGCCGAGGGCGAGCGGCGCCGGCCGCTGCCGTTCGATCGCGTGCACGAGGGCCGAGAAGAATGGGCCGTAGCCCTTCCACTTCACCCAGTCGGCCCCCCACCTGTCCTTGACGTCCGATGCGAATACCGCGGCGCGGCCGAGGCCGACCGGCCAGAAGGCGAGGATCGGGTCGTCTTCGGGAGTCGCGATCACCTCGGTCGCGGCTTCCTTCATCACCGTCGACGTCAGGCCGCGCAGCGGCGGCAGGTGTGCCGTGTCCACGTCCTGCAGGAAGGAGGGGCGTTTCACGATCGCCTTGATCGTCTTCTCCTCGAAAGACGGCGTCGCGGCGTTCTTCGCTTCCTTCACGAAGATCTGCGGCAGTTCGTGGGCGTCGGCGACCGTATACATGTTCCCCTTGCCCCACCTGGCGATGTCGCCGAGCAGCTCGCCGTCGGCCGACGGCCCGACCGCGATCGACGACACCGTGATGCGGGCGTCCGTCATCTTCTTGACCAGCCCTTCGTAGTCGTCGGGATAGGTGCGGCCGTCGGAGAGCAGCACGACGTGCTTGGCGCGCGCCTTGACGTTCTTGAGCGCCAGGTACGCCTGCTCTATGGCGGGATAGATGAGGGTGCGACCGGCCGGTTCGATCGCCGCGATCTTCTGCCGCATGAGATCACGATTCTTGCCGACGTTGCGGAGCGTGAACTCCCAGTCGAACTTGTCGTTGAATGTGAGGACGCCGAGCGACTGCTCGCTGGTCATCACGTCGAGCGCAGCGATCGCCGCCGCCTTGCACAGATCGATCGACGTCCCCGCCATGCTCCACGAGCGATCGAGCACGAGAATCAGCGCGACCGACGGCTCGTCCTTGCGCTCGAAGGTCACCGGCGTGACGCGCTCGAGCGTCGTGTTGCGATAGCCGTTCTCGCCGAACACCGCGTCGCCGCCGGCGACGAGCAGGCCGCCGCCCCGCTCGGTCCAGTCGGCGAGCCCGGTCATCGCGTCGTTGGAGATCGCCGAGCGGCTGACGTCGCTGAGCACGACGACGTCGTAGGGATCGAGGTCCGCGGCCGACGCCGGAACCCGCGAGGGCGGGTGCACGGTGACGTCGAAGCCCGAGGCCGCGAGGGCAGTCGACAGGTATCGCGCGCTGTCAGGTTTCCCTTCGACATAGAGCACCCGCACCCGCGAATCGAGCCACACCGGCCGTGCCAACAGGTTGTTGTCGACCAGCGGATCGCCCGGCGCGACGACGCGCGCCGTGAAGGTCGCCGGGCCGGGCTCGTCGATGGTGGCGTCGATCGTGACCCGCGTCAGGCCGCGCGTGAGATGCGTGGTCTTCTGACCGACGCGCTTGTCTGCCGCGCGCAGCTCGATCGTGGCGTCGGTGTCGCGCTGGCTGCCGACCGCGACGGCGACCGGGATGGTCGCGCCGGCGGTGAGCCGCGCCGGCAGGTCGATCCCGTCGATCCAGGTGTCGCCGAGCTCGCGAACCGCCGCCGGTTCGACCGACACCGGCACGTGCGCCGCGGCGAGGCGGGCGACCGCTTCGTCGAGGTCGCCGGCGGTCGCGCGGGCGTCGCTGAAGAGCACGATGCGCGGCACGTAGCCCGCCGCCAGCTCGCTGCGCGCCGCGTCGAGCGCCGCCTCGAGGTCAGTGCCGGATCGGTCGACCGGACTGCCGGCCGCCGCCAGGTCGGCGCGCGCCAGCGTGCGCAGCGCCGCGGTGTTGTCGAGGGCGCGCGCCGTTGCGCCGAAAGCCACGATCCGTGAGTGATCGGGGTGGACGGCGCGGTCGATCTCGTCGATCCGCTTCGCCGCCTCGTCGATCGCGGGCGTCCCGATGCTGTGCGAAACGTCGACCGCATAGACGATCGATTCACGCGACGAGCGGCTCGACACGATCGGACGGGCCAGCGCCACGGCGAGCACCGCCAGCAGCGCCGAGCGCAGCGCCGCCTGCAGCCGCCGCTGGCGCGCGTTGAAGTTCGTCCGCGCCCGCGCGTGCGCCGCCCAGACGAGAGGGACTGCCAACAGCAGCCACAGCGCGGTCGGGGCCGTCCAGGTCATTCCGCCCATCAGACCGTGATCCGCCGCAGCCACGTCCACCACTCGACGAGCGCGGCGGCAAAGGCCAGCACCACGAAGTACATCCACCAGGGCCGCGCCGTCACCCCGGAGGCGACGGCGATCGCGCCGCCGCCGTCCCCGCCGAGCGCGCTGCGGGACAGGTTCGAGACGTCGGGATCGACAACGTTGACCGCGAACTTCGCGGCAGCGCCGCCGCTCGCCTCGGCGCTGTAGATCCCGGGGACGGTCAACCGCGCCGCCGGTTCGCCGTGCAGGTTGAGCAGCGGGATGCTGTCGCCGTTCGGCGCCCTGACGCGGACGATCGAGGCGTTGAACGAGGTGCGGCCGGTGCGGCGGGCGCCGCCGGCGTTGGCGCGCGCCAGCCAGTCGATGGCGTTGCCCATCAGCACCGGGAAGGCTGCCGCTTCCACGAGGTTCGAGTCGTGCGGTCCGAACGACAGCACGACCACCCGCGGCCGATCCTCCGCCGTGCCGACCGAGACGAGCGGCGTGCCGGTGGCCGACTGCGCGATGGCGCGCAGCTGCGGCGACGTCGCCGTCCGCGCCCGCTCGATCGAAAAGGTCAGCGGATCGACGCCGTCGAGCAGCGGATGCGCCTCGGCCGACGTCCACACCGGCTTGACCTCCATCCGGGTGCCAGCCAGGCCCAGGGCCGGCGCGTCGGGCGCGATGTAGAGCGCCGGCTTGGCCGGCGGCGACGCGGGCGCGTAGCGATCGAAGATCACCGCGTCTTCGCGTCCAGGGACATAGCTCTCTGGTGCCGCGAACGTACCGATCACTTCGGAATTGGCGCGGAACCACGGCGCCAGCCAGCCGGTCTGCGCGCCAACCACCACCACGTGAAGCGGGCGCGCATCGGCCATCCACGCGAACGCCTCGTTGTCGAGGGCCAGCGCGTCGTGTGGCGCGTCGATGCGCGCGCGCACGTCGGCGGCGCCGCCGCGCGGCAGCCGGATGACCTGATGGAGCGTCTGGTTCGCCCCCATGTCGACGCGCCGATCGAGAATCGTCGCGGACCCGCGGGTCAGCGTGACGTGGACCTCCTGCGGCGTCGCGAAGTTCGACACCTCGAGGAACGCCTGGTCGTCGCTCGTGCCGTCGAGGGGCGGACGGACGTCGAACGCCGTGATGCCGGCGTTGTCGGCCGCCTCGTACACGGAGTGGACGACGACGCCGGCCGGCACGGGACGCGGCGTGGCGCCGTCGGTGATGAGATGGACGGTGGCGCCGGGAAGCCGCGGCCAGCCGGCGCCCGACCCCGACGGCGACAGACGATCGATCGCCGCGTCGAGCACCGCGAGATCCGAGGTCGGCGCCTCGATCAGCCCGTCGCCGGTCGTCGCGATCGCCACTTCGGCGCCGGGCGCCGCGGTCGCGGCCAAACGGCGCGCCTCGGAGAGCGCCCGCTCCCAGCGCGTCTCGCCGCTGCGCGTCCGCGCCAGCATCGACCACGAGGAATCGAGCGCGACCAGCGTACGGGTTGCGGGACCGCCGCCGCTGGCCGGCGCCGCCGCCCGCGCAGGGCGCAGAAATGCGAGCGCCAGCGCCGCCGCGATCGCCACCGTGACGGCCAGCGACACCGCCCGGCGGATGCGCTCCCAGAGCGTTTGCTCGCGGCGGTCGTCGAGCACCTGCCTCCAGAAGAGCAGCGACGGCACCCGCACGCGCGGCGGACGCACCTTGACCAGGAAGAGCGCCGCCGCGACGCCGCAGACGGCGAGCAGGAGGAGCAACCCCAGCCACGTCGCCATCGCACCCAGGATCATGCGAGGAACCGTCCCTGCCGGAACGCCTTGAGCACGATCTCCTCGAACGGACGATCGACGTCGGCGCGCAGGTAGCCGATGCCGTAGCGGCCGCAGAAACGCTGCAGCTCGAGCGCGTGGCGGTCCCAGGCACGGCCGTAGGCGTCGGCGAGCTTCGGCGTCACTTCGAGCTCCCGCATCTCTCCCGTCTCGGTGTCGACGAACCGCACGTCACCGAGCGCGCCCGGGTCCCGATCCGCCTTCGACGCCACGTGAATGGCAAACACGTCGTGTCCGAGCGTGCGCAGGATTTTCAAGCCGACGTCCGCCCCCGCCGGCTCGAGGAAGTCGGAGAGGATGACCGCGAGCCCAATCTGCCGCGAGCGCGAGGCGAACGCCTTGCACGAGGCGCGCAAATCGGTTTCGCCGCCGGCCTCCAGGGTCTCGAGCTGGCCGAACACACGGAAGATGCGGCCCTTGCCGCGCCCCGGTGAGGTCTCCTGGACGATGCCGCGGGCGAAGGTCAGGATCGACATCCGATCGAGGTGCGCGAGCCCGATGTAGCAGAGCGCCGCGGTGAGCCGCCGCGCCATGTCGAACTTGGCGGGCTCGGCCATCGATCCGCTGACGTCGAGGATCAGGTAGATCGGCAGATCCTGCTCTTCGTCGAACAGCCGCAGCAGCAGCCGGTTCAGGCGCTTGTAGGCCTTCCAGTCGATGTGCCGGAAGTCATCGCCCGGGGCATAGGCGCGATGGTCGGCGAACTCGATGCCGCGGCCGCGCTTCGGGGTGCGCCGATCGGCGCGGTTCTGCCCGGCGAACTCCCGCCGCGAGACGACGTGCAGGTATTCGAGCTTGCGAAGAAAATCGTCCTGGAACCGCAGCGGCATGTTCACCCGAGGGGCGTCGTCCCTCGGACTCCCCGACACGCTCCCTGGCGCGCCGTTCGCGTGGCTCGCTCGCTGCACTCGCTCGCTGTCGCCGTTGCTGGCATTTCAGGCGGTGACTAGGCCGAAACCGTGCGGAGCAGTTCGGCGACGATCGTGTCGGTGCTCACCTCGTCGGCCTCGCCTTCGAAATTGAGCAGGAGCCGGTGCCGCAGCGCCGGCATGGCGACGGCGCGGACGTCGTCGGGGGAGATGAACGCCTGGCCGCGATTGAGGGCCTGGATCTTCGCGGCGAGGACGAGCGTTTGCGCGGCGCGCGGGCTGGCGCCGTAGCGGACGTATCGCTTCACCAGCGGACTGGCGTACGGTGAGTCGGCGTGGGAGCCGAGCGTCAGGCGGATGGCATACGCCTGCACGGGCTTCGCCACGGCGACCGCGCGGGCCGTGTTGCGCATCTCCAGGATCGCGGCCCCCTCCACGATCCGCGAGACCGACGGCGTCTCGTTCTGGGTCGTCCGCTCGAGAATCGTGTGCATCGCCTCTTCCGGCGGGTAGAGGACCTTGAGCTTGAAGAAGAAGCGATCGAGCTGCGCCTCGGGCAGCGGATAGGTGCCTTCCATCTCGAGCGGGTTCTGCGTGGCCATGACGAAGAACGGCTGCTCGAGGCGGTAGGTCGTCTTGCCGACCGAGACGCTGACGTCCTGCATCGCTTCGAGCAGGGCCGACTGCGTCTTGGGCGTGGCCCGGTTGATCTCGTCGGCGAGCACGACGTTGGCGAAGATCGGGCCCGGCTGGAACTCGAAAAAGGCGCCGCCGCCCTGCTGCTGCTCCTGCACGATGTGGGTGCCGACGATGTCGGCCGGCATCAGGTCCGGCGTGAACTGGATGCGCGAGAACGTCAGATGCAGCACGTCGGCCAGCGTGTGGACGAGGCTCGTCTTGCCGACCCCGGGTATGCCCTCGAGCAGCACGTGGCCGCCGGCCAGCAAACTGGTGACGGTCAGGCTCACGATGTCGTCGTTGCCGACGATGCGCTTGCCGATCTCACGGGTGATGTTCTGAAAGCGATCGCGGAACTGCTCGATCGAGGCGGCGACAGCGGTCGTGGTCATTGTTTGCGGATGAAGTAAGACTTGACGGCGGCACGCCGTGACTCGGGCACCGGCGGGGGAGCGGTGGAACTGCCGCGCTCGGCGGGCGGCGCGTCAGCGTGCGTGAAAGCGACGGTCGCGTCGGCGTGCTCGGTCTTGCGCCGCTCTTCGGTCGGGATGTTGTCGCCCTGCAGGTCGGCGCTCGCCTCGATCGTTTCCTTCTTCAGCGCGGCCCCGAGATCCACCAGGTGGCCGCCGCCGCGTCGATCCTGGGCGCCGCCGCCGAGACCGAGGCCGCCGTCGCGGGCGTTCGAGGCGTCCTGGTTGGTCATCATGGTCACGCCGGCGGCGCTGCCGCCGGCGGCCTCCTTGACCTGCTGCACCGAGGCGCCGTCCTGGTTGCCGCTGCCCGACTTTGCCTGCTGCGGCTGCCCGTTGCCCTGATCCGGCTGGACGGCGGCGTCCTGAGCGTCGCGCGAGCTCATCGCGTTGGCGTTCTGCTCGCTGTCGTTGAGCTTGTCGGCGAGATCGGCAAGCATGTCGCGCACCTGCGGTTCGAGCGACGTCGATTCGGCCGCCTTCTTGGCGCGCTGCGCATACGCCTTGAGGTCGGCCGCCGTGGCCGGCGTCTCCTGAGCGTTGGCCGCCTTCGCGCCGGCCAGCTTGCGTGGATCCTGGCGGGCAAGGTCGTCGAGGTGATCGAGGATATCCCGCACGTCGGCGTCGGTGAGATCGCGGCCGCGGCCGCTCTCGACGAGACCGAGCATGTTCTCGAGCTTCTTTCGCAGATCGGGCGGCAGCGCGATGATCGCGCGCGGCGTGCGTGCGGCGGCCGCCGGCGACTTCCTGTCGGCGCTGGCGGCGAGACCGGCGCGCCCGGGAATCAGCACCACGAGGGCAACCGCCGCCGCCAGCACGCCCGTCGCGAGCTTGGCGCGGCCGGCCGCAGGCGGCGGGTAGAGGCCGGCCCAGTCGACCGTACCGACGCGCTCGGCCGCACGGGCCAGGTGGAAGCGAATCCAGTCGTCGCGCTCAGGGGCGAGCGCGAACCAATGCGCACTGCGCAGCTCACCGTGCAACCCCACCTCGTCGTCGATGCGGGATACGTCGCTGTCGGAGACGACGCGATGCCGGCGCGCGACGGCGACGTACGCGGCGAGCGCCACGGGCATGGCGACGAGGACGAGCAGTGTGACGAGCGGCGTCCAGCTCCGAAGACGACCGGCCATCGCGATGGCCAGACACGCGGCGGCCACGAGCGGCGCCGTCTTCCAGAGCGAGACGGACGTGTCGCGCACGCGGCGCGCGCGATCGGCACGGGCGACGGCGTCGTGGAGCTGGGTTTCCGAGGAGGCCGGTTGAGCCATTCGATGCTTCGGCGCCGATCTTACCTTGCGCGCGCCGTTGATGGGCATACGACCGGATCGACCCAACTATTTACGACTGAGATGGGTTTTTCGGCCCTTGCGGGACCGTGATCCACGGCAGCAGGGTCACGCATGGGATGTACGCCGCGACGTGCATCGACGCCACGCCGCACACCGTCGGCAGGTCCCCAATCTCCGGCGCATGGACAAGCGGGAGGAACGAGGCCACTAGCGCACCGAAGGCGATCCACCTGAAGCGCCGTCCCGCGCCATCGTGAAACGCCGCGACAAGAGTGAACACCACGACCGCCAACGAGCACAGGATAACGGTGTCGGCGGTGACGGCCAGGGGACGGAATGCCACCGAACCGGCCCGGACAAACGGCAGCCGAATCACAACCTGCCGAACGGCGTGGACGGCTGCGAGCGACGTGAGGACCGTCAGCGGGCCTGCCCAGACGATCCGCCCGAGCGCGACGCTCGGTGCGGCAGCGACGGGGTCCGGATCGAGCAGCCCCAGGGCAGTCCTCCTGCTTACTTCGACAGCTTCTTCAACCACACGTCCTTGACGAAGAGCTTGCCAGTCGACTCGACCTCGAGGCCGATCTTGCCCGCGCCGTGGAACTTCGATACGTCTTCGTCGACGAGCACCGACAGAACGCGGCCGTTCAGCAGGTGCGTCATCGTCGTGCCGGTCGCGACGATGTGGAGCTCGTTCCAGTCATTCGGCCTGTAGATGGCGTCGATCGACGCGGCGTCGCCGAGCGCGGCGAGCAGCCGAGGGGCCTTGCCCGTCTCGGTGCGCACTACCTGTCCCTTCCACGCGACGATGCCGCGGCCGGTGTTCTGCTCGTAGAACTGGCCGGTGTAGCGATTGCCGGCGTCGAAGTCGTACTGCGCGCCCCACAGGTTCCACTGTTCCTCGGCCTTCTGATCGGGCGGCGTGCCGCGCGGCGCGCCGCTTGGACAGGGCGGCGCCGCCGCCGGCTGCCCGCGGCCAGCTCCCGGCGGAGGCGTCGGGCGCGGCGGATTCGGCGCAATCCAGCCGCGATACTGGATGCCGCTGTTGATCTGGCCGGTGCCCTTCATCCGCAGCTTCAACTCGAAGTCCGAGGTCTCGCCGCCGGTCCACACCAGATAGATCGTGCCCGTCGGCTTCTCGCACGACGACTCGATCGTGATCGCGCCGTCCTCGACCTTCCAGTTGCTGTCACCCGACCACCCGTTGAGAGACTTGCCGTCGAAGAGCTGAGTCCAGCCGTCGTGCTCATCGAAGTCGTATGGATCGGGCTGACGGAATCCACCGCCGCCGCCGCCGGCGCGACCGCGACCCTGGCCTTGCCCCTGAGCCGGTGCTGCCGGCGGTTGTTGCGCGAGACACAGTCCGGCGAGCGCGAGTACGACGAGAGATCGCATATCTAGACCCTCTCCCACTGCCGGCTCTTCGCCGACTTCAGCACCGCGTCGGTCACCTGGTCAGTCGCCAGCGCGTCGCGGAACGACGGCGACACGGACTTGCCCTCAGCCGCCGCGGTGACGAAATCGGCGAACTGGTGCGTGAAGGTGTGCTCGTAGCCGATCTGCAAGCCGGGCACCCACCAGTGCTTCATGTAGGGCTGGTCGCTGTCGGTGATGTGCAGGCTGCGCCAGCCGCGCACGCGCCCTTCGTCGCGATGATCGAAATACTGCAGGCGGTGCAGGTCGTGCAAGTCCCAGGAGCACGACGCGTGCTCGCCGTTGATCTCGAGGGTGTAGAGCGCCTTGTGCCCGCGCGCGTAGCGGGTCGCCTCGAAAGTGGCGAGGGATCCGTTCTCGAACCGGCAGAGAAACGCGCTCGCATCGTCGATGCCGACCGGTTCCACCTGGCCGGTGAGGTTGTGCTTGCGCTCCTTGACGAACGTCTCGGTCATCGCCGTGACTTCGAGGATAGGGCCGTTCAGCCAGAGCGCCGTGTCGATGTTGTGCGCGAGCAGATCGCCGGTGACGCCGCTGCCGGCGACGTTGACGTCGAGCCGCCACAGGCCTTCGCCGCCCTGCGGCAGGTCCTTCGAGATCGTCCAGTCCTGCAGGAACTTCGCGCGGTAATGGAAGATGCGCCCCAGCCTTCCCTCGTCGAGCAGTTGCTTGATCATCGTGACCGCGGGGACGCGGCGGTAGTTGTACCAGACGGTGTTGGGCACGCCGGCCGCTTCGACCGCGGCCACCATCGCTGCGGCTTCCTGCGCCGTCCGGCCGAGCGGCTTCTCGCACATCACCATCTTGCCGGCCTTCGCCGCCGCGACGGCGATGTCGTGATGCACGTCGTTGGGCGCGGCGATGTCGACGAGGTCGATGTCCTTGCGCGCCACCAGCTCGCGCCAGTCGGTGAGGTACGATTCGAAGCCCCAGTTCTCGGCGAACGACTTCACCCGCGCTTCGTTGCGTGCGGCGACCGCCTTGAGCACCGGCCGGCAGGGGAGTTCGAAGAAGTGCGGCGCCTGATGGTAGGCGTTCGAGTGGGTGCGGCCCATGAAGCCGTAACCGACGAGCCCGATGTTCAATGTCTTCATCAGTCCCACCCGTGCGCGTCGCGCACGGCCTTCATCACGCCGAGCACGTCGTTCCACGTCTGCTGCTTGGTCATCACGTCGTTGGGAAACATGCAGCCGTCCCAGCAGACGTGCCGGATCTTCTTCTCGAGGGTGCCCGTCTCGTCGCGCAGCCAGTAGCCCGCGTGTTTGACGATGTCGAGCTTGCCGGCCGGGTCGTGGGGCAGACAGTGGCGGCCCGTCTTGTCGTGCGATCCCGATCCCTTGACGGTGGCGTCGTTCTGCGCCACGTGGAAGTCGAACAGCCAGGGACGCAGCGCGGCGGTCATCTTCTTCAGGGCGTCGTCGAGCGTGGCCTGATCCTGCCAGGCGAACCCTTCGGGTAGGAGGCGGTCGTCGGCGGCGTTGTAGCCCATGGTGAACAACAGCGTGTGCGCCATGTCGGCCTGGAAGCCGACTGTCTTCGGCCGGTTCACCTGCTCGAGGAGCTCGACGTTGCGGCTCACGCTGTGCATGCCGCCCCAGCAGATCTCCCCCTCGGCGGCGAGCTTCTCGCCGATCGACTCGGCGATGTCGGCGGCCTTGCGGAACGTGTCGGCGATCCGTTTCGTGTTGCCGGCGGGATCCTTCGCCCAGTCGGCGGGACTGGAGGCCGAGTCGATGCGGACGATGCCGTAGCGGCGGACGCCGAGATCCTCGAGCTTGCGCCCGATCGTGCACGCCTTACGTACCTGCGTCAGGAACCGCTGCTGCTCCTCGCCGCTGCCCATCGCCGATCCGCCGCCGGTTGGCGGCCACACCGGCGCGACGAGTGAGCCGACCATCAGGCGCTTCGCACGGAGCGTGTCGGCGAGCCGCTTGAGGTCGTCGTTGCTGGCGTCGATGCTGACGTGCGGGTCGCAACAGAAGAGATCGACCCCGTCGAACCTCGTGCCGTCGGGCAACACGGCGTTCGCGGTCAGGTCGAGCATCGTGTCGAGACCGATCGGCGGCTCGGCGCCAGGGCCGCCCTTGCCGACCAGGCCCGGCCACATCGCGTTGTGCATGGCTGGTTTCGGGTGTGCCATCGTGTCAACTCCCATGAGAAACCAATCACCAATTCCCGTTCTTCCGCTCACGCCGCCGTCGAAGGACGCGGCGTGGGAATTGGAATGTCGATGTCGGGAATTATCGTTGTCGGTCTGGCGCGTCCGGATTGCCAGGACCAAAATGCTTCAAGATGACCAACGGCTCCGATTCGCTCCGGTTTTCGACTTTGACGCCCTGACCCGCCGCGCTCGACGAAACGAACAACTCGTCTTCCGTCATCTGTCCGAAGCGGATCATCGCCGGCGTCGACACCTGCAGGCCGCCGAACGTGCCGTAACCCTGGGTCAGAATCAGCCCGTAGGCGGCGGCGTCGGTGATCGTCACGCTGCGCCCGGGCTGCACCGTCAGCTCCTTGGCCGAGTACCATGTGGTGCCGTAGGTGATCCACACCTCGCGATAGCCGTTGGCGTCGGTCTCGGCGAACGGCCTCACTGGCGTCGGCCGATAGTGGTTGCTCTCGCCGAACCGCGGATTCGTGTTCGCGTCCCAGTCGAGCATGTCGACGATGTAGTCGAGATCCTGGTGACGGTCCGGCGGCACGTCCTTGACGAGGAGACTCCACGGCGTGATGCGCCCTTCGACTTCCGACTGGAACATCGCGAAGACGTCGCTGTTTACCTGCGGTTCGTAGGTGAGGAGCGAGCCCGGCGCATGCAGGATACCGGGATCGATCTGCCAGCCGGTGCCGCGCTCGAGACGATAGGCGCGCGAGAGATACGTGATGCCGTTGTCGCCCGTGTTCCAGCGCTCCAGACAGCGTCGGACGTCGTCCTTGGTCGTGCCGGGCTCGAGGCCCATGAAGGTGTGCGGGAAGTTGTTGTCGGCCGGGTTGTACTGCGGCGGAAAGTAATAGGCCTCGGGCTTGCCGCGGCGGCCGACCCGCGCGGCGTCCGCGTCTCTCTGGTGCAGGTGATGGGGGATCGGCCCCATGTTGTCGAAGAACTTGCAGAGCAGGTTCCAGCCTTTCTCGCGCGCCATGACCTCGGCGCCGAGCAGTGCGTCGCCGGCGATCTCGACGGCCGCCTTGAGCAGGAATCGCGCGCCGCTCTTCGTCCGCACGTAGCTCAGGCCCTCGTCGTCGGGTGTGCCGGGGCCGTTGTCGGCGTTGGTGGTCGAGGAGAACCAGCGTTCGTTGATGCCGCCGCGATCGCCGCCGCACGCGTAGAGGTCGTCGGAATGGAGGCGGAGCCGCCGGCCCGGGTGCATGAAGGCGCGGGGGACCCAGCTGGGCTCGAGGCGCAGAATGCCGTTGCCCTCGTCGAGTGCGTCCTGGATCCGTGCACGATCGGTCATGGCCGCTCACGATATAGGACGCGCCGCGGGTCCGCAACTGTGCCGGCCGCGCTTCGAGGCGCATCGCTCGCCTCGCCGGGCTCGCCGCTGCAGGTTCTGAGTTAGGCTCTACAGCACGCTCCATGGCCGCGCGATTCCTGGCGTTCGATCTCGGTGCGGAAAGCGGCCGCGCGATGGCGGGCGAGCTGCGTGCCGGCGCCCTCACGCTCTCCGAGGTGTGCCGCTTTCCGAACGATCCGGTGCGGATGGGCCGATCGCTCCAGTGGGACGCGCCGCGGCTCTGGCTCGAGATGCAGCGCGCGCTGGAGGCCGCCGCCGCCCCCCGCGTCGACTGCATAGGCGTCGATGCCTGGGGCTGCGACTACGCGCTCCTCGGCGAAGGCGGCACGCTCGTCGCCAACCCGTTCCACTATCGCGACCCGCGCACCGACGGCGTGATGGAGGAGGTGCTGACGCGCGTCTCCCGCGCGCGCCTCTACGACATCACCGGCATCCAGTTCCTGCCGTTCAACACGCTCTTTCAGCTCGTCGCCGCCCGGCGCACGACACCGCGGCTGCTCGACGCCGCGACCCACTTCGGCACGATCCCGGATCTGCTGAACTTCTGGCTCACCGGCGAGCTGCGCGCCGAATACACCAATGCGACGACGACGCAGATGATCGACGCGCGGCGGCGGACGTGGGCCGTCGACCTCCTGCGGGAGCTGGATCTGCCGGTGCGGCTGCTGCCGCCGCTCGTCGAACCCGGTTCGGCGATCGGCACGCTGCTGCCGGCCGCCTGCGGCGCGCTCGCCGGTACTCCGGTGGTGGCGCCGGCCTGCCACGACACCGGATCGGCAGTCGCGGCGGTGCCGGCGAACGCCGGCCGCGCGTTCCTCAGCTCGGGGACATGGTCGCTGCTCGGCACCGAAGTGCCCGAGCCGATCATCACCGCCGGCGCGCGCGATCTGAATTTCACCAACGAGGGCGGCGTGTGCGGCACGACGCGCCTGCTCAAGAACATCGGCGGGCTCTGGCTGCTGCAGGCGTGCCGGCGTGACTGGAGCAGGGCAGGACAGCGCTACGAATACGCGGAGCTGGTCGCCGGCGCCGCCGACGAGCGGACGGCGTTCGTCTCGCTGTTCGATCCCGACGATCCAGACTTCCTGCATCCCGACGACATGCCGGGCGCCATTGCCGCCTACTGTCGCCGCACCTCGCAGCCGGCGCCGGAGACGCCGGCCGCGTTCACGCGCGCGATTCTCGAGAGCCTCGCGTTCAAGTACCGCGTCGTGCTCGACGCGCTCGAGGCGCTCACCGGGACGCCGATCACCGAGGTTCAGGTGGTCGGCGGCGGGTCGCGCAACGCCCTCCTCAACCAGTTCACCGCCGACGCGACGGGCCGAACGGTGATCGCCGGGCCGGTCGAGGCGACCGCGCTCGGCAATGTGGCGATGCAGATGGTCGGCACCGGCGCCGTCGGCGACCTCGCCGAGGCGCGCCGCCTCATCGAACACTCGTTTCCGGTGGAGCGGGTGACGCCGGCCGCCGCCGATCACTGGGACGCGCACTACCGGCGGTTCCGGCACTACGTGGACCGGACTGTCTCCAGCCACCGATGACCATGGATCACACGGCATGACGACACCACCATTGACCCGTTTGAAAGACCTCTGGGATGCGCGGACCGCCGAGAGTCTTGCGGGCACTCCGCTCGAGCTGTTGCGCTACCGTTCGAATCTCCTCGGCGAGGACCTTCGCATCACGAACTTCGGCGGCGGCAACACCAGCTCGAAGTTCGAGCTGCCGGATCCACTGACCGGCGCGCCGACGCGGGTGATGGCGGTGAAGGGCAGCGGCGGCGACCTGCGTTCGATCGCCGCGGGCGGCTTCGCCCTCCTCTACATGGAGAAGCTCGAGGCGCTCGCCGCCCGCTATCGCGGCGAGGCGTTCGAAGACGAGATGGTGGGCCTCTATCCGCTGTGCGCCTTCGGCGAGAATCGCGTGGCCGCCTCGATCGATACCGCGCTGCATGCGTTCCTGCCCTTTCCGCACGTCGATCACCTGCACCCCGACTGGGCGATCGCGCTCGCCGCGAGCGCCAACGGCGCGGAGAAGCTCGAGGAGTTCAACCGCCAGTTCGAGCGCCGCATCGCGTGGGTGCCGTGGCAGCGTCCCGGCTTCGAGCTGGCGCTGATGCTGCGCGCGGCGGTGGCGGATCATCCGGGCTGTGACGGCATCGTGCTCGGCGGTCATGGGCTCTTCACGTGGGGCGCGACGCAGTACGAGTGCTATCTGAGCAGCCTGCGCACCATCGATCAGATGGGCGCGTTCATCAGCCAGCACGAGACGCGCGCCGGTCGCCCGCGCTTCGGCGGCGCGGCAGTGACGGCGGCCGTCGCCGACGTCGAGTCGGCGACCGCCGATCTGTTCCCATACCTGCGCGGCGCCGTCTCGTCGAACCGGCGCGTTGTCGGTCACGCCGACGCGTCCGCCGAGGCGATCGAGTTCGCCAACTCGACGTGGGCCGAGGCGCTGTGCGGGCTCGGTACGAGCTGCCCGGATCACTTTCTGCGAACACGTATTTCGCCGATGTTCGTCCCCTGGGATCCGGCCAAGGAGGACGCGGCCGCGCTGCGCGCGCGGATCGGCGAGCGGATCGTGCGCTACCGGGACGACTACGCGGCGTACTACCGGGCGTTCGCCGAGCCGGCGTCACCTGCGCTGCGCGACAGCAACCCGTCGGTCGTGGTCATTCCCGGATTGGGACTCTTCGGTTTCGGCAAGGACAAGCGGGAAGCGCGGATTACGACCGAGTTCTTCGTCAACGCGATTCACGTGATGCAGGGAGCGAACGCGCTCGAAGGGTCCGCCGTGCCGGCGGCGCTGCCGCAGGTACGGCGTCCGGACCAGGCGAAAGAGTTCCGGACGCTCCACAACTACGTCGCCCTGCCGCGGCTGGAGGCCTTCCGGATCGAGTATTGGGCGCTCGAGGAAGCCAAGCTGCAGCGGATGCCCCCCGAGAAAGAGTTCAGCCGCAAAGTGGTCGTGGTCGTCGGCGCCGGCAGCGGCATCGGGCGCGAAGTCGCGCTGCAGATCGCCCGCCGCGGCGGACATGTCTTCGCCGCCGACGCCAACGGGGCGGCGGCGGCCGAGACGGCGCAGCAGGCGGCGGGACTCTCGTCGAAGGAGATGGCGGACGCGGCGCCGCTCGACCTGACGTCGCGCGCCACCGTGGCGGCGGCGATGAGGGCCGCTGTCCTGCGCTTCGGCGGCTTCGACTCGGTGATCAACACCGCGGCGATCTTTCCGACGCCGCCGCTGGGCACGCCGGCGGAGGAGACGTGGGGCGCGGCGATGAGCATCAACGTGACGTCGAACTTCGTGCTGGCGCAGGAAGCGGCGACGATCCTGCGGGCGCAGCAGCTGCCGGCGTCGCTCGTGCTGACCAGCTCTGCCAACGCCGTGGTGGCGAAGGCGGGCAGCGAGGCCTACGACGTCAGCAAGGCCGCGATCAATCACCTGGTGCGCGAACTAGCGGTCGGGCTGGGGCCGCTCGTGCGGGTCAACGCGATCGCGCCAGCGACGGTGGTCGCCGGCTCGGCGATGTTCCCGCGCGACCGGGTGATGGTGTCGCTGCGGAAATACGGCATCGCGTTCGGCGACTCCGAGTCGACCGACGAGCTGCGCGCCCGGCTCGCCGAGTTCTACGCGCAGCGCACGATCACCAAGCGGCCGATCCTGCCGATCGACAACGCCAACGCGATCTGCTGGCTGGCGGGCGACCAGAGCGCGAAGACGACGGGCCACGTGATTCCAGTCGACGGCGGCCTCGCGGAGGCGTTTCTCCGTTAGGAAGGACAGGAAGGAGGTCGAAGGACACGAAGGAACACACGAAGGAACGGGTGGGCGAAATGCTGGGCGTCCGCGGGCTCGCCAAGTCCTATGGCGCGGTGCGGGCGCTGAAGGGCATCTCGTTCGATCTGCGTCCCGGCGAAGTGCATGCGCTGGTCGGCGAGAATGGCGCCGGCAAGTCGACGCTGATCAAGATTGTGACCGGCGCGGTCGCGGCGGACGCGGGCACGATCGAGGTCGGCGGTCGCCCGCTCGCGTCGCTCGACCCGCATGCGGCGCATCTGGCCGGCATCGCGGCGGTCTACCAGCAGCCGGCGCTCTTTCCCCACCTCAGCGTCGCCGAGAACATCGCGCTCGGCCATCGCGCCGCCGGCGGCGGCTGGCGTGTCGACTGGGAGGGACGCCGGCGGCAGGCGCGGGCGCTGCTGGCGCGGATCGGCGCGACCTTCGATCCGGATCGCGCGGTCGAGACGCTGAGCATGCCGGAGCAGCAGCTCGTGGAAATCGCGCGCGCGCTCGGTTCGCAAGCGCGGATCTTCATCCTGGACGAGCCGACGGCGTCGCTCGGCGAACGCGAGGTCGCGGCGCTCCTCGAGACCGTGGTACGCCTCACGGCTGAGGGCGCCGGCGTCATCTACATCTCGCACCGCCTCGACGAGATCTTTGCCGTCGCCGACCGCATCACCGTGCTGCGCGACGGCGCCAGCGTCGGCACGTTTACCGCCAAGGCGATCGGGCGCGACGAGCTCGTCCGCCACATGGTCGGACGGCCGATGACCGACGTCTATCCGCGGCGCGAGTCGACGCGCGGCGCGGCCGTGATCGATCTCGAGGGAGTCGGTCACCGCGCGAGCGGCGTAGACGGCGTGTCGCTGAGCGTGCGCGAAGGCGAGATCGTCGGCCTCGCCGGACTCGTCGGGTCCGGGCGCACCGAGCTGGCCGAAATACTCTTCGGGCTGCGGCCCGCCGACGCGGGGCGCATTCGGCTGCGCGGCACGCCGGTGACGCTGGCGTCGCCCGCCGCCGCGATCGCGCATGGCATCGCCTACGTGCCTGAGGATCGACGGCGGCACGGGGTCATCCTCGACCTGCCGATCGCCGCCAATGTCAGTCTCGCCAGCCTCGCGGCGGTGACGCGGCGCGGCCTGATCGATCGCGCGGCGGAGACGGCGGCGGCGGCGCGTTTCATCGATCGGCTCCACATCAAGGCGCCGTCGCCGGCGGTCGAGGTCCGGACGCTGTCGGGCGGCAATCAGCAGAAGGTGGCGCTGGCACGCTGGCTGGCGACGCGGCCGTCGCTGCTGATCCTCGACGAACCGACGCAGGGCGTCGACGTCGGGGCGAAGGCGGAAATCCACCGGCTGATGGCGGAGCTCGCCGCCGGCGGTCTCGCGGTCCTCATGATCTCGTCGGAGCTGCCGGAGGTGCTCGGGATGAGCGATCGGATCGGGGTCATGCGCAACGGCACCCTCGCGGGCATGCTCGATCGCGCCGACGCGACCCAGGATCGCGTGCTGGCCATGGCGCTCGGGCACCGCGACGGCGATGACGTCGGTCCCGGCGAGGCCGGCAGGTGAACCGACGCCGCGAGCTGAGCCTCGCCGCGGCGATGGCCGCGCTCTGCGTCCCGCTGGCGCTGCTGGCGCCGGGCTTTTTCAGCCGCGAAAACCTCAACGATCTCTTTCTGGGCAATTTCCCCGTGCTGCTGGCGGCGATGGGCGCGACGCTCGTGGTCGTCGCGGGCGAGATCGACATCTCGATCGGATCGATCTTCGCCATCTGCGGCGTGATCGCCGGAACGGCCGCGGTGTCGGGGCTGCCGCTGTCCGTGACGTTCCTGGTGACCTGCGCAGCCGGGGCGCTCCTCGGATCGAGCAACGGTGCGCTGGTGGCGTACGCCGGTCTGCCCTCGATCGTCGTGACGCTCGCGACGATGGTCGCGGGGCGCGAGGCGCTGCGATGGATCACGCAGGGCGCCTGGGTGCAGGGCCTGCCGCCGTCGTTTCAGTGGCTGGGTCTCGGCCAGGCGCGCTTCCCCGCGGTCGCGGCCGTCCTCACGCTGGGGTTGCAGGCGGCGCTCGCCTGGGGCTCGCGCCATCTCGCGGCGTTTCGCGCGGTGTACGCCACCGGCTCTGACGCCGAAGCGGCCCGCCTCGCCGGCATCCACCCGGCGCGGGTCAAGTTCGCGGTGTTCGCGGCGGGCGGCGCTTTCGCCGGTCTGGCGGCGTTCATGAACGCCGTCCGCTTCAATCAGGTGCCGAGCAACGCCGGGATTGGGCTCGAGATGAAAGTGATTGCCGCGGTGGTCGTGGGTGGCGCGGCGATCGGCGGCGGCCGCGGCAGTTTCGGCGGCACCCTGCTCGGCGTGCTGCTGCTGGCGAGCGTCGGACCGGCGCTCGTCTTCCTCGGCGTCAGCAGCTACTGGGAGCGGGCGCTCCACGGCGTCATCATCCTGCTCGCGGTGGGCGTCGAGGCGCTGCATCGCGGGCAAGGGGCGCGGGGCCGAAGGCTGGCCGCGTGAAGCGGAACGAGTGGATCCTCGCCGCCGCGCTGGCCGCTGAAGTGGCCGTGTTCGCGGCGGTGGCGCCGCGCTTTGCGACGGTCACCAATCTGTTCGAGATCCTGCGCGCCAGCGTCGAGCTCGGACTGCTCGCGATCGCGCTGACGCCAGTGATCGTCACCGGCGGCATCGACGTTTCGGTCGGCGCGATGATGGGGCTGGCGGCGGTCGTCTTCGGCGCGGCGATGGTCGACTGGCATGCCAGCGTGCCGGTGGCGCTCGGCGCGGCGCTCGGCGCGGGGGTGTTGGGCGGGGTGCTGAACGCCACCGTCATTGCCGGCCTCGACGTCCCGCCGCTCATCGTCACGCTCGGGTCGATGTCGCTCTTCCGCGGCATCGCGGAGGGAATGACGGGCGCGGCGACCAACTACACCGGCTTTCCGCGTGCGTTCCTGGCCTTCGGTCAGGGCTATGCAGGCGGCGTGATGCCGTGGCAGGTCCCGCTGTTCGCGGCGGTGTTCGCCGGCTATGCGCTCCTGCTGCACCGGATGCCGGCTGGTCGCGCCTACTACGCCGTCGGCTTCGGCGCGGCCGGGGCCCGCTACGCCGGCATCGACGTGCGCCGCCGCCTGTGGTGGCTCTACGTGCTGACCGGCCTGATGGCGAGTGTCGCGGCGATCGTCTACGTCTCCCACCTCGGACAGGCGCGATCCGACGCGGGCAGCGGCTACGAGCTGGACGCGATCGCGGCAGTCGTGCTCGGCGGCACGTCGGTGTTTGGCGGACGCGGCTCGCTCTGGGGTACGCTGCTCGGTCTCGCGGCGATTAGCGTGCTGCGCAACGGCTTCGAGCTCGCCGCGTGGCCGTCGGAGCTGGCGGGCGTGATGACGGGCGGGCTGCTCATCGTCACGATGGCGCTCGATCGCGTCGGCATCGGCATCAGCCCTCGCGCCGAGGTGGGCGCGGCGAGAGAGGAGTTCACGGTGAAGAATGCTCAGGTGGCGGCGCTCTGCGCCGCGGTGATCGCCGCGGGGGGCATCGTTGCCGGCACGAACGCATGGCTGGTGCGTACGATCGGCGGCAGCGGCGCGGCGACGTCAACGCGCACGGCTGCGGCGGCGCCGAGTGGCGATACCGCGGCCGGCCGGCGGCCGGTCGTCGCGATGATGCCGAAGGCGAAAGGCGATCCGTATTTCATCAGCTGCCGCGCCGGCGCCGAAGAGGCGGCGAAGGAGGCCGGCGTCGACCTGATATGGGATGGGCCGACCAGCCTCGACGCCGCGCGCCAGAACGAGCTGGTCGAGAACTGGATCACCCGCAGGGTCGACGCGATCGCGGTGGCGGTGGAGAACCGCGGCGGGATCTCGTCGGTGCTGCGCAAGGCCCGCGAGCACGGCATCAAGGTGCTGACCTGGGATGCCGATGCCGAGCCTGACGCGCGCGATTTTTTTGTCAACCAGGCGACGCCCGAAGGGATCGCCACGACGCTGACCGACGAGGCGGCGCGGCTGCTGAACGGTGAAGGACAGTTTGCGATCGTCACCGGCGCCCTCAGCGCCGCCAACCAGAACGAGTGGATCGCCAACATCCGGGCGCGCCTCGCCGCGAAGTACCCCAAGCTGGCGCTCGCGACGATCCGCCCGAGCGACGACGACCGCGACAAGGCCTTCGCCGAAACCCAGACGATTCTGCGCGTCAACCCGGCGGTGACGCTGGTGATGGCGATCTCGGCGCCGGCGGTGCCGGGCGCCGCCGAGGCGGTCCGTCAGGCCGGACGGAGCGGCGCGGTCAAGGTGATCGGGCTGTCGCTGCCGAACATGAACAAGCCGTACGTCCACAGCGGCGTCGTCCAAGCGGTCATCCTCTGGAACACCCGCGATCTCGGGTACTTGACGGTCGTGTCGGCGTCGCAGCTGGTGCGGCAGACCATCGCTGCGGGCGCGACGAGCCTCGAGGCGGGCCGGCTCGGACGCATCCAGGTGCGCGGCAGTGAGATCATCCTGGGCGCGCCGCTGCTGATGAACAAGAGCAACATCGACCGCTACGATTTCTAGCAGGAGTCGGCAGTTCGCCGCTGCCGCGGAGTGAGGCGCTCATGCCAACGAGAGAGGAACGCGTGCACCGGGCCATGGACGGCTTTCGCATCGAGCTGCCGTCGTGGGGCTTCGCCAATACGGGGACCCGCTTCGGGAAGTTCCTGCAGCCGGCGGCGGCGGCGACGATCGAGGAGAAGTTCAGCGACGCCGGGCAGGTCCATGCGCTGACCGGCGTCTGTCCGACGCTGGCGCTGCACGTGCTCTGGGACCTGCCGGCCGGTAGCGGCGGCGCGGCCGAGATCGCGCGATTGTCGGCCCTCTACGGCGTCCGTGCCGGCTCGATCAATCCCAATCTGTTCCAGGACCAGGAATACAAGCACGGCTCGTTCGCCAATCCCGATTCCGCCGTGCGCCAGCGCGCCCGGCAGCACGTCGTCGACAGCATCGGGATCGCCGGCGCGCTCGGCAGCCGGGACGTCTCGCTGTGGTTCGCTGACGGCTCGAACTACCCTGGCACGGCCAATATCCGCCAGCGCCGCGCCTGGTTCGTCGAACATCTGCAGGCGAGCCACCGCGCGCTCGCGATCGATCAGCGCCTGCTCGTCGAGTACAAGCCGTTCGAGCCGGCGTTCTACCACACCGACATCGCTGACTGGGGCATGGCGCTGCTGCTGGCGCGCGCCGCCGGTCCGCAGGCGCGCGTCCTCGTCGACACCGGCCATCACTACGCGTCGCAGAACATCGAGCAGATCGTCGCCTGGCTGCTCGCCGAGGGGATGCTCGGCGGTTTTCACTTCAACGACCGCCGCTATGGCGATGACGATCTCACGCTCGGCTCGATCGATCCGTACCAGGTGTTCCGCATCTTCCACGAGATTCGTGCCTACGCGCACGAGACCGGCGGCGAGCCCGACATCGCCTACATGATCGACCAGAGCCACAACCTGAAAGGCAAGATCGAGGCGATGATCCAGACCGTGTCGATCGCGCAGGCGCTCTTCGCGAAGGCGGCGCTCGTTGATCACGAGGCGCTGGCGGTCGCGCAGCGCCGGAGCGATCTCGTCGCCGCGGAGGGGATCCTGCAGGACGCGTTTGCCACCGACGTCCGCCCGGCGATTCGCGAGTGGCGGATCACCCGGCACCTGTCGCCCGATCCGCAGGTGGCGTTCCGCGAGAGTGGTTACCTCGAACGGATCACGCGCGCGCGCGGCTCGCGCGAGGGGGGAAGCGCGTCCTATGCGTGATCCGACCCGTGTCGCGAACCGGGCGGCGCGGTCGTCGCGCGGACGACGAGGCGGTGCGGCAGCGTCACCGACGCCGGCGCGACCGAGTCGTCGGCGAGGATCGAGAGCAGCAGCCTGACCGTGCCTTCGCCGATCTCGCGCATCGGCTGCGCGATCGTCGTCAACGCCGGCTGGGTGTAGCGGGCGAAGCGGATGTCGTCGAAGCCGACGACGGAGAGATCGGCCGGTACGCTGAGGGACTGCCGGCGGGCGTAGTCGAGCACGCCCATCGCCATCTCGTCGTTGAAGCAGAAGATCGCCGTCGGCCGCACGCGGCCGGCGAGGAGCCGCGCGGCCGCCGCGACGCCGGACTCGACGGTGAAGTCGCCGCCCGCGATCATCAAGTCGTCACCGCCACGCTGCCCGGCGATCGCCGAAGCGCCGCGAAGGCGGTCGCGCGAGAGCGGGCTGGCGAGCGGGCCGGTGACCACGCCGATGCGGCGGTGTCCGAGATCGTAGAGGTGCGCCATGGCGTCCATCGCCGCGACCGCGTTGTCGATGTGGACGCTCGGCACGCCGACCCGCGGGTTGAACTCGCAGCCGTTGACGACCGGCGCGCAGCGCGGCGCCGCAAACCTGACGCGCGCGTGTGCCGCCTCGGGCAGGCGATGGCCGAGGAAGATCAGGCCGTCGGCCTCCTTGCTGCTCAGCATCGTCGCGTAGCGCTGCTCCCGCTGCTCGTCGTGCTGGGTGTCGCCGAGCAGCACCGCGTACGCCTCCCGCTGCGCCGCGTCCTCGATCCCCTGCAGGATGAGCGAAAAGAACGGGTTGGAGATGTCGGGCACGGTGACGAGCAGCTTGCCGGTGCGCGCGGTTCGCAGGTGCTTGGCCGTCGAATTGGGCGTGTAGCCGAGCAGGTCGACCGCGCGGAGGACCCGGATCCGGGTTTTCGCGGAGACGACCCCTGGCTGGCTGAGCACCCGCGACACGGTGGAGGGGGAGACGCCGGCGCGCTTCGCCACTTCGTAGATATTCGGCACGCTTCGTCCGGCTCGATCCGGCGCGCCATCATATACGCAACCAAGTTGCCGCGCATGCGCAATCCTGTTAGCATTCGCCCGGTCTGCAATCGATTTCCTTCGAGGTATTCATGCGACAGCACGTGGTTCTGGCAGCGGCCGCTGGTGTGCTGCTGTCCAGCATTCTGATACGCGCGCAGGCGCCGCAACCCCCGACGCCGGCGCCGGCCGGGACGCCTGGCGGCGCCGCCGCGCAGGCACCGCAGGCCCCCGGCGGCCGCGGACGCGGCCAGGGACAGGGATTCCCAGCACAGCAGCGCAAGCTCGCCGATGCCGCCGTCATCGAGCGCGGGGGCACGCTGTACGGCATCAACTGCCGCCTCTGCCACGGGGCCGACCTTCGCGGCGGCGACATGGGCGGGGTCAACCTCCTGCGCTCGCCGATCGTGCTCGGCGATCAGGACGGCGAGCTCATCTACCCGGTCGTCCACAACGGCAAGCAGACCGAAGGGCTGCCGCCGATGCCGCCGCTGCCGCTCCCAGAGGCCGACGTGAAGGCGGTCGCGGCCTACGTGCATAGCGTGGCCGCACGCATGGCCGGACAGGGCGGGCCGCCGCCGGGAGAGGCCAAGGAACTGAACATTCTCGTCGGAGACGCGGCCGCGGGTCAGCGGTATTTCGATGCGAACTGCGCGAGTTGTCACGCCGCGGCCGGCGACATGGCCGGCGTGGCGACGCGCTATCCGACGCCGGTCGCGCTGCAGAGCGCCTGGGTCGCGGGCGGCGGCGGCGGCCGCGGCGGACGCGGTGCCGCGCCGGCCGGACGCACGCCGAAGCCGGTGACGGCGGTGGTGACCACCCGAGACGGCCAGCGCGTCGAAGGACGCCTGGACCGCATCGACGACTTCCTGGTGACGGTCACGCTCGCCGACGGCACGCAGAAGACCTTTGCCCGATCGGGCAACTCACCGACCATCGCGATCACCGATCCGCTCGACGGCCATCGGCAGTTGTGGCGGAAGCTGACCGACAAGGACATTCACGACGTGACCGCATATCTGGTGACACTGAAATGACGCGAACAACGCTCGCTGTGCTGGCGGCGACGCTGGTCCTGGGCCGCGGGCTCGGCGCTCAGCAGAAGCCGATCCTCGATGCCGCGGAGGCTCTGAAACCGCTGTCCGACGAGTGGACCACTTACTCGGGCGACTACAGCGGCAAGCGGTATAGCGCTCTGAAGGACATCAATCAGGCGTCGGTCAAGGGCCTGTCGCTCGCCTGGACGGTCCGTCTCACCGGCGGTCTGCCGGCCGCGGGCGGCGGCGGGTTCGGCGGCAGGGGAGGCGGATTCGGCGGACCACCGGCCAATGTCGTGGTCGGCGGGGAAGGGGCCGAGGAGTTCGCGTTCGGCGGCACGCCCGGCGTCAAGGGCGCGATCCTCAAGGTCGGCGACGTCCTCTACGTGACGGCCCCCGACAACGTCTGGGCGCTCGACGCGCTCGACGGCCACCAGTTGTGGCGCTATTTCTGGAAGACGCGCGGCGGCACGCACATCGGCAACCGCGGCGCGGCGCTCTGGAACAACTACCTGTTCTTCGAGACGCCGGACAACTACCTCGTCTCGCTCGACGCACGCACCGGCAAGGAACGCTGGCACGTCGAGATCGCGAGTTTCAACGAACAGTATTTCTCGACGGCAGCGCCGGTCGTCATCGGCAACCACGTGCTGGCCGGCACCGGCAACGACCTCGACATGCCGGGGTTCCTGCAGGCGTTCGATCCCGAGACCGGCAAACTGCAGTGGAAGACCTACATGGTGCCGATGAAGGAAGGGGACCCCGGGCTCGACACCTGGCCGAGCCTCGAAGCGGCGCGGCACGGCGGCGGACAGACCTGGATTCCGGGCGCCTACGATCCCGAGACGAAGCTCTACATCATCGGCACCGGCAATCCGACACCCGGCTACACCGGCCAGGGGCGCAAAGGGGACAATCTCTTCACCTGCGCGCTCGTCGCGATCAACGTCGAGACGGGCAAGATGGCGTGGTACTACCAGACGTCGCCGCACGACACGCACGACTGGGACTCGGCGCAGACGCCGATCCTGATCGACGGCCAGATCGAGGGCCAGACGCGCAAGCTCGTCGCGTCGGCCTCGCGGAACGGCTGGTTCACAGTGGTGGATCGGGTGACCGGCGAGCCGGTGACCAGCCAGCCGTTCGGCACGACCATGAACTGGGTGAAGAACGTCCGCAAGAACGGCCAGCCCGAGCCGGACCCCGGCAAGGAAGCGACCGTCCCAGGATCGCTCGTCTCGCCGGTCGAGGGGGGAGTGACGAACTGGCCGCCTGGCGCGTTCTCACCCGACACCGGATTCTTCTACGTCCACGAGAACAACGGCTTCAACCTGCTGTACCTGACGGAAACGGATCCGCGCGGCTCGATGGGGCTGGCTGGGAAGACCGTCGCGGGCGTCGGCTCGTTCCCGAGCGCGCTGCGCGCGATCGACTACAAGACCGGCAAGGTGGCGTGGCGTCATGAGTTCCCGCAGGGCGGCGGCAGCGGCGGCATCCTCGCGACTGCCGGCCGTCTGCTCTTCACCGGCGACGGCGGCGGCAATTTCGTGGCCTTCGACGCCACCAACGGCACGCCGCTGTGGCATACGCGCATCGGCTCGCCGAGCAACGCGCCGGAGACCTACATGCAGGACGGGCAGCAGTACGTGCTGGTGGCCGTCAACGACGCGCTCTATGCGTTCACACTGAATAAATAGTCCGGGGAGAAACCGATGTCGTACAGCCGTCGTGAATTCGGAAAGCTCGCCCTCGCCGGACTGCCGGCAGCGGCGCTGCTCGGCCGCGGGGACTCTGTGTTGGGCGCGTGGGCCGCGCAGGCGAAACCCGACTCGCTGATCGACGGCGTCCAGATCGGGGCGATCACCTACAGCTATCGCAGCATGCCCGATCAGAGCGCCGAGGCGACGCTCAAGTACCTGCTCGATTCGGGCTTGAGCGGGTGCGAACTGATGGACGGTCCGGCGGAGATGTTTGCCGGCCGCCCACAAGCCGCAGGACGTGGCGCCGGGCCGGGAGGCTTCGGCGGCGGACGCCGCGGGCAGCCGCCGGCGCTCGAGCCGGGGCCAGGGCAGAAGCTGGCCGAATGGAATGGGCAGCAGTGCCTCGTGTCGGCCGACACGGGTCAGCCCGTGCCGCCGGCCGGCTTCGGCGGCGGTGGCCGCGGCCGCGGTCAGCAGACGCCGGAACAGATCGCCGAGCAGCAGGAAGCCGCGAAGAAGCTGAAGGAGTGGCGCACCTCGGTTCCGATGGATCGCTTCAAGCAGCTCCGCGCGATGTACAAGGACGCGGGCGTCACGATCTACGCCTACAAGACCGACGGCATGCAGAAGAACATGCAGACCTCCGACGAGGAGCTTGACTACATGTTCAACGTCGCCGCCGCCGTCGGCGCGACGCACACGACGATGGAGTTGCCGACAGGGGCGGACGCCGAGGCGATGCTGAAGCGCATGTCCTCGTTCGCCGAGAAGCACAAGGTCGCCATCGCCTACCACACGCACCTGCAGGGCAGCATGACCGCCTTCGATCAGGCGTTCGCCATCTCCAAGTGGAACATGTCGAACGTCGACCTCGGCCACTGGGTGGCGGGCGGCAACCAGGGAGGCTCGCCGCTGGACTTTCTGACGAAGTACCACGACCGCACCGCCAGCTTCCATTTGAAGGACCGTACGACACCGCAGCACTGCGGCTTGAACCTGCCGTGGGGCACGGGAGAAACGCCGATCAAGCCGATCCTCCAGCTCGTGAAGAAGAACAAGTGGAAGATGCCGGCGTCGATCGAGCTCGAGTACAACGTCCCCGAGGGGTCCGACGCCGTGCAGGAAGTCAAGAAGTGCGTCGACTTCTGTAGGCAGGCACTGACGACGTAACAGGCGCAGGGCCGGCCGGGTCTGAAGACCCGGTCTACGTGGGACGGTCCCGTCGATAAGCCCGTAGGGCCGGCCGATCACCCCTGGCCCGGTCGAGCAGCTCTCGTCCGGTCGATCAGCTGTAGCCCGGACCTTCAGGTCCGGCAGCCCGTCCCTGCCCCTTTCTTATTTACGCGGCCAGACGTTGTCGCTCGGGTCCCGATCGGGGAAGCGCCCGTCGGGATCGAGCGTGATCGATTCGACGCCTCGGCCGCCGAAATCGAGCGTCGCCTGGAACGTGCGATTGCCGATGAACCACACGTCAACCGGATAGGAGACGATCGCCGTCGTCGCGTCGAGCATCTTCGCGTTCGCCATCGGCTTGACGGCTGGACCCGACGCTGCGAGCGTGACCTTCAGCACCACCGGCGAGGGCATCTGGCCGTCCTGGCGGACAGTGACGATCGTCTTGCCGCCGTTGGGCGTCACGCTGACGATCGAGCCGTCGACCGACTCGGTGGTCCACAGCCAGTAGTACCAGAACCACTGCAGATCGCGGCCGAGCGCCTTGTCCATGAAGAAAATGTAGTCCCACGGCGAAGGGTGCTTGAACGCCCACGCCTTGGCGTATTCACTCTGCGCGCGCTGCACCTCGGCGTCGCCGACGATGCCGCCGAGCATCGAGAGCATCAGCGGCGTTTTGGAATAGGTCTGGAAGCTGTACATCGGCCCGGCGTAGTTGGCCGGCCACATCATCGGCGCTTCTTCCTCGTTGCCGCTCACGCGACCGTAGCTCTGGCCGAGGCCGTCGAGTTTCGGCTCGACGTGCCTGGCGTCGGCGTCGGAAAGGATGTTCATGTACTGGTTGAAGCCCTCGTCCATCCAGCCGTACCACGTCTCATTGTTGCTGACCACCATCGGCCACCACTCATGGCCGGTTTCGTGATCGGCCGGCCCCTGGTTGGAGTTGATCACCATCGGATACTCCATGCCGTTGTCGGGACCGTCCTGCACGGTGAGCTGTGGAAATGCGTACGGCGCCCACAGCTTCGAGTAGAACTCGAGCGCGTGACGGGCGATCGGGCCCGCGTTGGCGTAGCCGCTCTCGTGGTCGGGCTGGAACGCCAAATAGATCGGCACCGGTCCCTTGCCTGGAATCGTCGCGCGCGTCGCCTTCAGCTCGAGGTCGCTCGCCGTGAGCCATGCGAAGTCGTTGACGTTGTCGGCGACGAAGTGCCAGGTCAGGCGATCGCCCGGCTGCGTCGCTTGGCCGGGTCCCTTCTCGTCGGCGCCGACGATAGTGATGACCTGATCGGATTCGAGGACGTGGGTCAGCCGCTCGCGCGCCTTGTCGGTGTAGACCTCCTGCGGGTTCTGCAGCACGCCGGTGCCGGTGACGATCCAGCCGCCCGGCACGTCGATGCGAACGTCGAAGCGGCCGAAGTTGTTGTAGAACTCCGCCGGTCCGAGGTACGGCATCGTGTCCCAGCCGCGCAGATCGTCGTAGACGGCGACGCGCGGATACCACTGCGTCGGCTGATAGAGCATGTGATCCCAGCGCTGCGTCATGCGATGGCCGCGGCCTGGGCCGCCGGGAAGCATCGTGTGCCAATCGATCGTGAGCGTGGAAGTTGTCTTGGCTGCTATCGGCGAGGCGGGGAAGACGTGCGCTACGGTTTGGTCCAGCCCCGACGCCGAGAGCCGGCGGGGCGGTGCGCCGCCGCGTCGGCCGCCGCCGGCCGGCGCCGGCGTGGCCAGATCGACGGGATTGCCGTCGACGACAAGCCGGGTGATCACCATCCCATCGGTGTTCTCGGCCGGCAGTGACGCGCCGCGCTGGACCAGCCCACGAAAGATGTTGTGATCCAGCCGCAGGACGATTTCGTTCAGCTCCTGCGGGCTGTTGTTGTGCAGGGTGATGGTTTCGCTGCCGGTGATCGTATCGGTGGCGGGATCGAGCTTGGCGTCGATCGAGTAGTCGACCTGCTGCTGCCAGTAGTTGGGCCCGGGCTTTCCGGTCAGGTCGCGGGTGCCGGCGTCGAGGGCGCGGCGGATTGCGTTGGTCAACGGCACGTCGCGCCGGATTGCCCGTGGGACGACGGACTTGAGCTGACTGCTGGCCGGCGCGGGCGAGCTCGCCTGCTGCCCCGCCAGCGTGGCGGGCGCAAGCAGGCACAGAACGGCGACGATGCGGGAAATCATCCTCGCACTCTACATCACTGCACCTCGAACGTGGCCCGCGCCTCGACTACGTATGCCCCTGCTGCGAGCGTGAAACTCGCGGTGCCCAGGCACTCGCCGGCCGCGCTGCAGTTGTTGAGCGGAATCGTCACGGTCAGAGGGTTGCCGCCCAGACGCGGCTTGACGGTGACCAGCACGCCGGTGCCGCTTGGTACGCCGCTGGTGGCGACGTCGATGCCGGTGAGCCCCGGCGACGGCAGCAGCAGGTCGATGCTGCCGAAGGTGCCCTGCGGAATCGTGGGCGGCGGCTGGCCGCCCACGCCGGTGATGCGCACACTCGGCGTGATCACGGCGCCGAGCGGCGTCGGGCCGGTGACCCGCGCAGCCGACGGCTGTGTGAGGAACATCGTACCCGCTGTCGTGTCCGTCGCCTCCAGACGGATCCGTCCGTCGGTGCCGGCCGGCGAGTCGAATCCACCGCCGCCGCCGCGCGCGTAGAACTGGCCGTTGCCAGCGTCGACGAACGACCGCGCCACGATTCGGATCGCGCCGCCGCTGCCGCCGCCGCCGCCGTGCGTGCAGGAGCCGTTGCCGACACTGCCGCCGCCGCCCCCGTCGGCGAAGACCTGAAGGTTCTGCACGGTCAGCGTGCCGTTTGCGACGATCAGCAGACCGCCGCCGCCCCCCCCGCCGCCGCCGCCCGTGCAGTTCGTCGCCCCGCTGAAGCCGGTGCCGCCGCCGCCGCCCGACGCGCCGAGCAGGGGTGTCAGCTCCGGCGCGCCGAAGAACGTTCCGCCGCCGGCGACAGCCGATGTCGACGCACCGGCGCCGCCGCCCGGACCGAAACCGGTACCGCCCGTGGTGAAGCCGTTGATCGATTCCGCCGCCGCGTCGCCGCCGCGAAAGCCGCCCGGCCCGCCAAGGCCGCCGACGCCGGCGATACCCGAACCGGACCCCGACGACCCGCTCGAACCGGACACGATGAAGGTCTGACAGCAGCCGTTGGCGCCGCGCAGGAGCACATCGCCCGCGACGAGAATCGTCACGGGGGAGTTGGCGGCGTTGCGCGCAAAATTCAGGTTGAAGCCGCCGTTCACGGTGAAGCTGGTGAAGCGCAGGATGCCGTCCGGCGGCACTTGCAGCGTGATCGTCCCGCCGCTGCAGTTCGCGGCGCAGCCGCTCGTGCCGGCCGGGTAGGTCGAGGGCGTGCCGGCGTCGAACGGCTGCAGCCCCGGCGTGTTGGCGCAGCCGCACAGATCGATGATCTGCTGCGCGGCGAAGCCGACCGGCGTCAGGACGATCGCTGCGGCGGCGACGAACAGGCTCCAGCGCGACCCGAGTGTCCGCTGCGTCTTCTGGCTGAACTTGGTCTCCATATGCTCCTCTTTGCGGCTGCTACGAACCGATACGGATCCCGATCACCGGCGCGGTGATCGCCGGCCGGTCCGAGGCCGGTGGATTCCCGACGACGACAAGGAGTTCCTCGACCGTTCCATCAAAGGCGAACCGAAGGACGGCGGTGCCCACGGCCCCGCTCGTGAACAGATCGACCGGCACCGCGACCGTGCCGGCCGTCAGCGTCGTCGTCGCGCTTGCGCCGGCGCCGAGTCCGACGACAGCCGGATTGCTCGAGGTGATGACCACCGTCGTCGAAGCCGCTTGCGCGGTAGCCAGCAGCTGGACGCCGAGGCGGGCCGCGAGCGGCGCGCCCTGGGCAACCAGCACCCGGCCCACCTGCGCCGACGGAATCACGCTCAATCCGACCGGCGGCGCCATCGTCACCGGCTGCACGTCGGGCGATTGCCCGCCGACCACGACGACGACTTGCCGCTGGGTCGTGCCGGCCGTCAGCGTCAGCGTGGCCGACCCGGCATGTCCGGTCGCGAACGAGAGCTGCAGGACCTGGCTTCCCGCGGCAATCGACGGATTCGAGGCCGTGATCGTGACGATCGTCGGATCGCCGCTCGTCACCGTGACGGACTGCTGCACCGCGGCCGGCGCCTCGAGCAGCACGATGCCGACGGAGACGGAGCCGCCGGCTGCGGCGAACACGCGGCCCGCAACAGGTAGCGCGGGCGATGCGATGCCGACCGGCGAGGCCAGCGCAAGCGGCGTGCGTCCGGGCTCTTGCGCGCCGACGACCACCGTCAAAGAGCGGACCTCGTTACCGACGTGGAGCAGAAGGGTCGCGATGCCGTTCGAGAAGGTGGTGATGGTCAATACCGTCACGGACGACCCGGGTTGCACGGCTGTGGCGGTTGCCGTCGCAATGGCAGCGTTGGAGGAGGTCACGGCGACGGGCACCGCGTTGGCTCCTCCGTTGATCGAGGAGAGCGCTTGCAGGGTGATCGTAGACGTCCGCCCCGTTGCGATCACGACCTGGCCGGCGGACGGAGCGGCCGTCACGCTGAGGCCGACTGGAGCTGCGGTGACAATCGGCCCGCTGCCGGCCGGCGGCGTGCCCACACGCACGACCACCGACCACACCTCGGTGCCGACTCGAATGATGAGCGTTGCCACGCCATCGCGGCCGGCGACGATGGTCAGCAGCGCTACGGACTGTCCGGGCAGCAGATCCGGCGCCGTTGCGGTAGCCACGCTCGGGTCGCTGCTGGAGATGTCGACCGGCACCGGCGCGTTTCCCGACAGCGGTTGTGCCAACACGGTGATGGCCAGCGTGCGCGCGGCTGAACCGCTTGCCAGCAGCACGTCAGCCGCGCGCCGAGGCATCGTGGCGGCGACGCCGACCGGCGAGGCGACCGCGTCGATCGTCTGGCCATGGACCGGATCGCTGACCGAGACGACGACCAGAGCCACGCCGCGCTCGGAAGTTGCCACGATCGACGTGTTTCCGGCGGCGCTGCCGGCGGCGACCGGATCCCACGGACACGCGCTGCAGGCCGTCACCGCGACGGTGGCCGACGTCTGTCCCGCGGGAATCGTCATCGACGGCGCGGCGACTGACACCACGCGCGGGTCGACCGGCGCCAGCGCGATGACGAGATCCTGAGCGGCCGGCTCGTCGAGCTCCAGCCGGATGGCGCCGACGGCGCCGCGCGCGAGGCCCAGGATCGCGGGGACGGGCTGGATGCGCGTGACCACCGTCACCGTCTTCTCGGCGTGCGCGATCTCGACACCTTGCGCGTTTCTTGCGCTGGCGGTGATCGTCAGCGAGCCCGACGCCGTTCGCGCCGGCACGTTGAAGCCGACACTGAAGGGTGACGCCGAAGCCGTGCCGATGTCGGTTCCGCCGACAGTGAAGACGACCTGCGCGACCTGCAGCGACGCGCTGGCGCCGGCGGCGATTTCGATGCGGTCGCCCTCGACGATCTGGGCGCCGCTCGGTGACGTGATTGCGAAGGCGCCGGTCGTGAAGGTCACCTGTACCGGCGCCGGCAGCGGGTCGCCGCCCGGTGTGGCGAGCGCGTTTCCGGCGAGATCGGCGATCCCGGCTGACAGCTGTGCCACGACGGTGGCGTTGAAGGGCAGGGCGGCCGATGGCGTGAACGTGACGATGCGTCCACCGCTCGAGAACGCGAACGTTCCCGTGATCGGGGTCCCGCCGATGGCCACCGCGAACGTCTGCGCTGTGACGCTGTCAGGACTGATCGGCTCGCTGAAGGTAGCGGCGATCGGTGTCGTCGCCGCCACCCCCACGGTGCCGTCAGCCGGGTTGACGCTGTCGAGGAACGGGTGCGTCGTATCCGGTGAGGAGGTATGGAACGTCGACCCGAACGCCGCGAGATGATTGCCGGCGCGGTCCAGGATGGTATCGGCTGCCGAGACGGTGATCGCGGTGTTGACGGGCAGCGAGGCTGCCGGCGCGATGGTGACAGTGCGTCCATCAGCGGTGAGCGACACGGATGCCGCGACGCTGACCCCCGACCGGGCGAGCCGCACCGCGGCCGCCGACACGGTCGAGGCGTCGAGCGGCTCCGAGAACGTCAGCACGATCGACGCAGCCGGGTCGACGCCGGTGGCGCCGTCGGCGGGGACGACCGCTTGTACGGTTGGCGCGACAACGTCGAGGACGGTCAGCGAGACGGCGGCGGCGCTGCCCGTATTGCCGGCGGCGTCTCGGGCGACGGCCGACAGCGTCAGCGCGCCGCCGGTTGCCGGCGGAGTGGGGATCGTCACGCTGAACGTCGCCGTCGTCGAACCGGCCGGCGGTTGCACCGATCGGCTCTCGAGACCGGCGGCGGCGCCCGACCAGGCAAGATCGATCGCGGTCACGGCGACGTTGTCACTCGCCGACACGGAAACCGTCACCGGCGAGCGCGGATCGATGGTCGAGTTCGCCGCGGGCGAGACGATCGATACCACGGGAGCCGCCGTGTCGCGCACCTCCACCGATCGCGTCGCCACGGCACTGCTGATGCCGGCGGCGTCGACCGCCTGGGCCGAAAACACGAACGCGCCCGCGGTCGGTCCGGCGGGAACCGATACCGTGAACTGTGCATCGACCGACGCCGCGGTCGTTACGGTGCGTGTCTCGGACGCCGATACGCTGCCGTTCGTGCTGAAGATCAGCCGGCTGACGCCGGTATCGTCGGTCGCGTGCACCGTAAACGCGACGCTCTGGCCGGGGTTGATCTGAGTGCCGGCTGGCGGCGAGACGATGGCGATGGCCGGCGGCTGCGAATCGCCGACGGTGAGCGTCAGGCTGGCAGGGGCGCTGGCATTGCCGGCCGCATCTCGAGCGGTGACGACCACCGTGATCATTCCCGCGTTGGGCAGCGACGCGGGAATCGGCAAGGCCAGGAGCGCGGTTCCTGACGTCACCGCCGGGGTGACCGGAACAGTGCCCGAAGTGACGAGAGCGCCCGACGACTGGTAGGCGAGCGAGGTGACCCCGATCGCGTCCGACACCGTCGCCCTCAACGTCGCGGTCGATCCCGGAACGACGCGCAGCGAGCCGCTGACCGCGTCGAGCGCAGACAGCAGGGGCGCCACCTGATCGGGCACGAGCAGCGTCCGACTCGTCTCGGTCACGTTGCCGGACGTGTCCGTCGCGCGAATCAGTATGCCGATCGATGGCCCGTCGACAGCCGCCGGCACGTCGAGCGAGAACGTCTGGCGCGTCGCCGGCAGCGCCGGCTGAATCGGTCGAAGCCCGCATCCGGCAAGCGCCGGCGTGCAGATGACGTTGACGCTGGCCACGGCCACGTCGTCGGTGGCATCGACGAGGAGCGCGACCGTCTGCCCCGGCAGGACGACGGCGTTGTTCACCGGAGTGAGGACGGTAAGGACAGGGCGATGGCCATCTCCGACTGTCAGCTGGAGGCGCGCCGTGGCGCTCGCTGTCTCAGCGCTGTCGATGGCCACAGCTTGCACCGTGAAGACACCCCCCGACGGCGCATCGGCCGGAACCGGCACGCTGAAACGGGCCACGAACGACGACACCGGTGCATCCGGCGGTCGCGTTTCGCTATAGGCGGCGACGCCCACCGCCGACAGCACCACGCGAGCGATGCTGTCGTCATCCTGCGCCGTGGCCTCGAACTCTATCGAGCTGCCTGGCAGGATCGCGGCGCTGGGATCGACCGCACGCAGCGTGATGGTCGGCGGAGCGTTGGCGAGCACGTCGACGCGCTCCGTGACGGCCGACGACCGATTGCCGAATTCGTCGATCGCGACAGCCGACACCGTCAAGGATCCGGCCGCCGGCAGCGTCGTGGTGACCGCGAACGGGGCGGTCGTGGCGACGAGCGGGACGGTGCCGGCGAGGTATTCGACTCGCCGGGCATCAGTGCCCGGAATGATGGGCGTGATCGTGAGCTGCGATCCGGCGCGGTGGCTGCCGGTTATCTGCAGGGCGGTGATGATGGGCGCGATGGTGTCGAGCGTGTCGAACGCGATCGTCGCGGAGCCGACGGCGAGCGGATTCCCCGCCACATCGGCGACGCCGCTGAGGGTGGCGACGTAGGTCGTGTTGGCGTGAAGCAGCGCGACCGGCGAGAACGTCACGGCCGTGTTGCCGGCTGTCAGCGCCGTCTGGCCGGCGACGAGCGTTCCCGAACTGTCGCGAATCTGGAGGATCGCGGTCGCCACCGGTTCGGAGAAGCTGACGCGCACGCCCGACTCGAGCGCGACCTGGCGCTCGCCCGCTGCGGGGCTGCTGCCGACGATCGTCGGTGGAATGACATCGCGGGTGGTAAACGTGCTGACGGACGAATCGAGCAGCGGCAAGCCAGCGCCGGCATCCTTTGGCCCGTCCTGGCCGCCTCTTACGATGACGGTGTAACGCGCATCGCTGCGCAGCGGCTGGACGGGCGTCATCGTCACGGTGCGTCCGTCCGCGGAGAAGACCGGGGCTGACATTGCGACAGCCGTCGCGCCGTCCATCAGCGCGAGGTTGCCCGTCGGGCTGGTTGTCACGGTTGCGGCCGCGATCGCCTCGTCGAACGTCACGCTGACCGCGGTGGCGACGGCCACGCCTGATGCTCGGTCCACCGGATTCACCGAGACCACGCGCGGTCCGGCGTTATCGAGCACCAGATCGCCGAGGTCGAGTCGCGCGCCGGGAGTCACGAGCGCGTTCGACACGTTGCGCACCCCGTTGCTGACGACCTCGAAGGCGGACACGGTGAACGGGCCGAGGGGAATGCCGGCGAACGAAAACGTTCCATCGAGCGCGGCGATCGCCTGTGCCACGCCGCTCTGCAGTGTCGACTGTGGTGTGAAGCGGAGCGTCACAATCGCGTGCGCCGCGGGTGTGCTGCCATCGGGCAGCAGCACGCGGCCGCTCACGGCGCCGCTGGCGCCGAGCCTCACCGTTAACGCGGCCGCGCCGCCGGCGGCGGCAAGCGCCCCGTCGGCTCGGCCGGCCAGCGCGGCAGACTCGGCGATTGCTGCCACCGCCCCGACCGGGACGCTCGGGAACGTCACGTCGCCGTTCGCGCCAGTGAACGCAATCGCCGTCGACGCCAGGGGGCTCGGCGCCGAGCCGGCGTCGGCACCGGCGGCGTTCAACGTGACCTTGGCGCTCGCGACGCGGGTGACGCCGTCCGCGGCGACGACCGTCACGCTGATGCTGCCGGCGCCGCGGAACGCGATGACCGACTCCACGGTGGCGCCACGCACCGAGAGTTTCGCGTTGCCATAGCCGCCGTCGCCGGTGTCGGACAGCGATCGTGCCACGACCTGGTAGTCGCCGAGCGGCAGGAGGTCGAAAGTGAACGTCCCGTCGGGGTTGCCCGCCGCGCTCCGCGCGAACGTGCCTCGGCT
The DNA here is from genome assembly GCA_036496585.1 of Vicinamibacterales bacterium. NCBI lineage: Bacteria > Pseudomonadati > Acidobacteriota > Vicinamibacteria > Vicinamibacterales > Vicinamibacterales bacterium. The sequence continues at coordinate 11,667 of DASXLB010000005.1, read as the reverse complement.
GACGGCGATCATGGCGTTCGGCACCGGTTCGCCCGCCGCCGACCTGACGATGACGTGCAGCGCGCCGAACGGCGAGAGCGCGACCGTCACGTCGATGCTCTGCCCCTCGCTATCGATGCGGCCCGACGCAGTGCCTTCGAACCCGCCGACCGGGTCACGCGCAGTCATGGTGAAGGTGGCGGCCGGCACGCCCTCGAACTGGAACGTACCGTCGTCGCGCGTCGTCGCCTGAAGATCGGTCGCGACGAAGCTGTTGCTCACGAGACGGACGGTCGCGCCGGCGACCGTCGTCGTGCCATCCGCCTGCACGACCACACCCGTCACCGTGCCGCGCGGGAGCTGCAGGACGGTGACCTCCACGGTCTGCCCTTCGAAGATGATCGCGTCGGTCGCACGCCCGAGACGACCGGTCGCGGGATCTCCGGCCTCCACGGTGAACGCTCCGACCGGAATCGCGAGCAGTTCGAATCGGCCGGAGGCGTCGGTCGTGGCGAACGCCCGAAGCGCGCCGGCGGTCAGCGCGACCTGCGCGAAGGGAATCGGCAGTTGACCATCGGCCGACATGAACCGGCCGGTCACACGTCCGGACGGCGTAATCGTGACCACCGCCGGCAGGTCCGAGTCGCGTACCACGTCGCCGCTGGCGCGTCCCGTCAGGCCGGTGACGGCTTCCTCCGCGCGGATTGCCAACGGTCCTTCCGAGACGTTGGTGAACCGCAGGCTGCCGGCTGCGTCGGTGACGCCGTTCAACTTGTCGAAGGGGAACGTGCCGCGTTCGAGCGTCACGGCGGCGCCGACGACCGGTGCGCCGGTCGTCCGCCGAACCGCAACCGTGACGGTGCCCAGTCCGAGCAACTGCAATTCGACCTGGGCGGTCTGGCCCGCCGCGACGAGCACGCTGGCGCGGCCGCGATAACCCGTGCTGGTCGCAGCGGTGACCTGATACAGGCCAGCCGGGATCGGCAGCGCGCTCACGAACCGGCCGTCGGCATCGGTGAGCACCGTCAGATCGCCAAATCCGATCGCCACCGGCGTTCCGGCCGGCGCCGGCGCGCCGCCGGGCAGGAGCACACGGCCGGCGATGGTGCCGTTCGTTTCCGCAGCGCCTGGGAATTGCACGACCAGATCGGTCATGTTCGGCGCGGTGGTGGTCAGTTGGCCACGGACCTGCGCGATCACGGGGCTGAACGGCTGTGCGGCCTCGACGGTGAAGTCGCCACCGCGAACGCCGGCCGTCTGGAACGTCGTGAGGTCGAAACGCGGGATCTGTGAGAAGTCGAACCGGCCGGTTGCCGGGTCGGTGTTCATCCGCCCGAGCTCGGCGATCGTCGGAAAGCCGGTGAGCGAGACGGCGAGTCCGGTGACGCGGGTGGTCGCGCCGGCGGGGCGCCCGGCCGCGTCGAGCGTCCGACCGCCGACGGCCCCCTGTGCCAGGAATTGCACATCCGAGGCGATGGTGGTCGAATCCTGAAAGAGTTGCACCCGGGTCCAGCCGAAGCCGCCGAGCGGCGCGACGCCGAGCCCCGTCAGCGGGGTGTCGTCGACGGACATGAATGTCTGCACCGCGTGCGTGTAGGCGGCGAGCACCGCGTTGACGTCGCTCGGCGGCGCCGCAACCTGTGGGAGATCCCCTGGCACATCGCCCGACGTGAACGCGCTTTGCGGGTCGAGACCATGGGTCGTCATGAAATCGATCAGCGCATCGCGCGACGGACCGGGCGCCTGGATCAGATAGTCACCCAATGGCAGGTCGGGGAAGGTGTAGACGCCGCTGTCGTTGGCGAACACGAAGGTATAGCCGTCGATCGCCGGAATGCGGACGGTCGCGCGCGGCACCGGGGCGCCGGCGGCATCGAGGACGCGTCCGGTGATCGTCGCTCGCGCTTCGAGCGTGATCGCCGCCCGCACCGTCTGGCCGGGCAGCACCGTGACGTCAACGCTGCCGCGCCGGCGGGTCACGGGATCGCCCGCCTCCAGCGTCCGCCGGCCGCCCGGCACCCCTTCCAGACGGAAGAATCCGTTCACGTCGGTCGTGACGAGCGCGAGCCCGCCGCTGACCAGCGCTCCCGGCTGCGGCAGCCCCGCCGCGTTGAAGACGACGCCTTCGACGGCGCCAACCGCTTCGAGCACGATGCTCACCGAAGTGGTGAGGCGGGCGGTCACGGAGGCGCTCGTGACGCCGAGCTCCTGCGTCCCGGTGTCGAGCGCGACGACGTCATAGTTCCCTTGCGGCAGGCCGCGGCCGAACGCGAACGTCCCGGCGGCGTCGGCGGTCGTCTGGTCGAACGCCTGGACCAATCCGCTGTCGCGGTCGTAGCGCCCGACGTAGACGGCGAAGCCCGCTCCGGGCGTCGCGCCGTCGCCCAGGAAAACTCGACCGACGAGGTGGCCGAGCGTGTCGGAGGGCGCCGAGAGCACGACGTCCTTCACGGCCAGCGCTCCGGCGGTCGGCAGCACGCCGGTCGTCTCTCCCAGGCGGCCGGCTTGATCGGACGCCGTCAACGTGAACACGCCGACTGGCACGCCGGTGAAGACGAACTCGCCGAGCGCATTGGTCTGCGATTGGAAGCCGCCGAGGCCCAGGACGGAGCCAGGCAGGAGCGCGACGGGAGCGTTGGCGATCGGTGTCGCCCCGTCACCTGCGAGGACCCGGCCGCGCACCGAGCCGCGGCCCGTGAACGTGGGATTGAGCAGCAGCTGTTCACCCGGCGCTCTGATCCGGGCGGTCAGCGTCGTCACGTCCAGGGTGACTGGCTGCTGCGCCTGGAGCACGAGATTGCCCAGCCGCGGCACGAAATCAAAATCGAACCCGCCGTTCTGATCGGTCTGGATTGTCGACACGTCGAACGCAGAGGGGCTGACGCTGACGGTCAGCTTGAGCGTACTGGCCGGCACGCCGCTGCCGTCGGCGTTTCGCACCTGCCCGAAGACGTGCGCACCGTCGGTGAGGCGCATCAGGATGGCATGCGATGCGGCTCCGAGCGGATGCCCTCTGAGATCGGTGACGCCGGTCACCGTCAGGTCTCGGGCCACGAGGGAACCGATCGGGCGCTGGAGGTACAAATACACGACACGCTGGCTTGACTGCAGCCGGGCGCCGATCACGGAGTTCGACGCGATCGCGTAGTTGGTCTTGAGCTCCGCCGCGTCGGCGCTGACCGGCTTGTCGAAGAGCACGGCGACCAGCAGTCCGTAGGTCGCCGGGTCGCTCAGGTCGCCACCCGACTCGCGCGCCGCCGACAGGAGCTGCTCTGCCGCAAGCAGCTTGGGGGGCTCCTCGACGATCGAGCTCTGCTCGGCGCCGCGCTGCGCGTCGGCGATGCCGTCGCCGTTGGTGTCGATGGAGAGCACCGGGACGGCGGTGCTCGACAGATCGACGTCGACGCGCGCCACTCCTCCTACCGCAAGGGGCACCGCCGCGAACCGCCACTGCGTCAGCTGGCCGGCCGCGGGCCCTGGGACGACCACCCCCAGGTCGAAGTTGCCGGCGGACCGCGCCGTCATCTCGACCGTGTAGCGGTCGGCTGCCGGGATGCCGTCGACTACGAAGCGCGTGTCGGGGGCAGACGTCGGAAGCGCCAGCGCCGCAGCTGACGCGAGCGTTCGCACCATTCCGCCCGGGCCCTGACCCGCGGCGGTGCCGTCGCTGCGCGAAACCGTGAGCAAGGGCGCCGGTTGCGAAGCCGCAGCCGCGGCGATCGCCGAGAGGTGAGGCGCGCGTCCGGCGGTGGCAATGGCGAACGCCCGCTGATAGTCGAGGGCACCCGGGCGTGATGCATCCGACGCGACCGCGGACGCGATTTCGTCAACGAACCCAGCCCCGGCCTCCGTCGTCCGCAGCAGTTGATCGAATCCGTCGTCGGCCCCGGCATTGCCGAGCCAGTCGAGCAGGAGATCGCGCACGACGGTCGAGAGCGGCTCACCGAAGCCGATCCGCTCGCCCGCCTCGGCGAGCGCGACGGCGCGATCGACGACCGTCTGCCGCTTGACGAAGAGCACGTCTGGCGGCAGGGCGGCGGCGGGAGCGGTCGCGATGCTGAAGGCCTGGCCGAGCACGCGCTGCGCCGCCGCGACGAGGCTGGCCGGCAGGGCGTCCGCGCTGCGCGGCAGCACGATGGCGTTCGGCGCCAGGGGGGCGCCACGTTCGTCGACGCCGGTCGTCAGCTCGATCGCGCCGCCGGCCGATGCGTTGCCGGTAAACGAAGTGAACGTGACGTCGCCGGTCTTCTGGGCGATCAGCGTGAACGTCGCCGTGCGCGCCTCTCCGGGCGCAATCGTGTCGAACGCGACAGTGGCGTCGGACACGAGCTGGGCGCCGGAAATGCCGTTCGGTTCCAGGTTGAGGCGGACGAGGTTGGCGGCGCTTTGCGAGGTGTTCGTCACCGTCGCGAAGAGGTCGTAGCGCTCGCCGGCCCGGATCGTCCGCGGATGCGCGAGCGTCACGGAAAACGTTGGATTGCGGACGAAGACCGCGCCTGCCGCGGCGCCGACGACGTCGATCGGTCCGGAGGGCAGCCCGAAGAGCGTCGCGTGAATGCTGAGGTCGAAGACGTGCGACCCTTCCTGCAGACCCTCGACGAGGAACTCTCCTTCGCCGCTGCGCTGCGGGGTGATCGCGGCGATGTCGTCCGCGGTGCCAGTCTTGCCGTCGGGGCCTGGTTGCACGATAGCCACCGTCGGTTGAACACCGATGCCGTTGACCCGCGCCAGCCGCAACGGATCGTCCCCCGGCTGATCGTAGCTGCCGGCGACGTGGTCGAGGCCCGTCGGCAGGACGATTTGCGCCGTCGCGTCCCGCAGCTCGAGCGGCGTGCCGTCTGGCGCGACGTTGGTGACGACGAGGAGAACCGAGAAGAACTGGTTGAGAAATGCGACGTTTCCCGGTATGACGACGAGCCCCGTCAGAGGCGGAATGTCGAGCGGGGGGACGCCGCCGTCGTCGGGGACGACGGGAAAGAACGGCAGCGCCGCGATCGAGAAGTTGAGCCCCGGCCGATCGAATTGCGGCGGCAGCGACGTCTCGGTGGCGCGCAGCGATTGATTGAGGGCGGTCAGCTGCTGCACGATCGACGCCTGCGTCGGCCGCTGTCGCAGGAATTCGGGCGTCGGCAGCGCGGCCGGCACGCTGATCGTGAACGGCGTGCCGTCGATATTGAAGGCGACCTGAAAACTCACCGCCTTGAAATTGGCCTCGTCGATGACGATCCCCTTGCCGCGAATCTCGTCGAGCGACAGCGGCCGCGAGGTGACACTGGTGACGAAGACTTCGGAAATGACCTTGATCGGGATCGTGCTGACGGCGTGTCCGTCCGTGGCCGTCGCGTCGAGCAGCGGCTGCCCGTCCTTGGTCAACCTGATTCCGTCGAGGAAGTAGTCGCCCGGCAGCGCGAACGGCGGCAGCGGAATCGGTTGTCCCGGCCTCGCCACGATGCGGGTCGGCGTCAAGGATGGCCCCCGCAGCTCGGCTTCGACCAGCGCGCCTTCCGTGAGCGTGTCGATGGCGGCCTTGGTCTCGGCGCCGCTTCCCGGCGGCAGCACCAGCGAGGTGTTGATCTGGGTGGCGATGTTCTTCGGCACGGTGAGCGCGGGCGGATCGACCACGAGACGCACGCCGACGATGTCGAACCGCAGCTGGGCGAGCGCTGGCGCCTGCGCGAAGCAGTCGGCGGACGCCGTCACCAGGGCCGCGGCGACTGCCAGCGATCGCACTGAAAGCCGTGCGGTCGTCATCGCTGCGCCCCCTTGCGCACGGGTTCCTCGGCCGCGGGGGACGGCGGAGCGCGTGCCGGCGCGGGCGCCGGCGGCGTGCCTGCCGGCAGGACGAACCGCAGGTGTGGCACCGGCGCCGACGCCTCGAGGCCAGCGGCCGGCGGCGCCGGGCAATCGCAGACACTGATCTGACCGCTGCCATGGCCCGCTCCCATGCCGTCGATCGTCACGTCGACCGTGACCGCGGTCGACCCGGCGGTGTTCTGGTGGATAACGTGCTGATCGAACGCGGCCGTGTCGCCGAGCCGAAGGATGGCGGTGTCAGCAATGCCGTAGGTGACGGCAACGAATGGGCCGCGATCATTCGGCACGTCGAACTCAATGCGCAGATCGGCGACCGAGACGCCGGTCGCCGTCGGCGTTGCCGTGCCGGAGATGTCGAAGCGGAACACGCCGGATTTCGACACGGCAATTGCCGGTGCGCGGCCGACCGCGAATTCGTCCGGCATGGTCTCCTGAAGGAACGTGGCGGTGTCGGCGAAGCCCGACGGCAGTTGCAGCACGGCCGCCGTCGGCGCGACGAGCGCGCGTGCGCGCAGCGAAGGACCGGGTGTCGGCGCGTCGGTCCGCCGGATCTCGAGAACCGACGGGTCGACACGGACGCTCTCGATCGCCGGCAGACTCCACACCAGGACGCCGTCGCTCCGCCGGCCGAAGCCGCCGAGATCGAGCGTCCCTGTGACGACGGCGAGGCCGGACACGTTGCTGGCGATGCGGCCGCTGAAGAAGCCGCCCTGCTGGACGAAGGCGGTCGGGGTGTCGGAGGTGGCCAGCGCGAGATCGGTGCTGAGGAACGGCGTGTCGGGGCCTTCCAGCAGACCCGTGAGCGCCTGCGCGTTGCGCCACGTCGCCGTCGCGCCGAGCGGTGACAGGTTGTGGCGGATGGCGTCCTGGAACGGCGCCTCAATCGACAGATCGCCCGGCGCGGCGCGCAGGACATCCATCAGATCGCTGAGGTGAATCGTGCCGCCGCCGGCGTACTGCAGCACGACATCGTCGAGATAGATCTGGCCGTCGTCATCGATGAACCGGCTGTCGTGCGGTTCGATGACGAGCGGTGCGTTGGTGCCCTTGCCGAAGGTCAGCACCACTTCATCGCCGAGCGTGTGCTGCTCGGCCGCCGATTCCGCGGCGAGCGGTTCGAGGGCGATCTTCTTGACCGTGAAGCCGGCGAGCACAAGTGTCGGCCGTGAGGTGACGCCATCGTCGGCGGCGGTCAGGACCTCGAGCCCTGGCTGGGTTGCGCTGACGCGCCCGGACGGATCGACGGTGGCGCCAGGAATGATTCCGAAGGGACCGGTTTGCGTCTGTCCCGGTGCCAGCGACGCCGCGAGCTTCTGCTGGATGGCGGCGGCGAGCGCCAGGCCCGGGGCGTGATTGCCAACGAGGTTGTACGAAGCGCTGGTGGTCACGTCGCGATCGGCTGCTCCCGGCTGGTGCAGGGTCGCGCTGATGCGGGCTGTCCCGGGGGCCGTGCCGATCGCCAGGATGACCGGGCCGAGCGTGAGCGTTTCCGGCACGATCGGACCGGTTGGCTGATCGAAGCGAACATCGATCGACGCGCGCGAGACCTCGTCGGTGCCTCTGAACAGCGCGACGACCACCTGATAACGATGACCCTGCTTCGGGCCGTTGGGCGCCGCCGGAAACAGTCCGCCGAACTGCGCCGCCATGGCGTGCGCCTGCAGCTGCTCGGGCGTGAGCGAGCGGCCCTGCGTGTTGATCTCCGTCGGCAGGCCATTGCTGTCGAGCTGATCGAGATCGAGCACCAGCATCTTGAACTCGTCGATCAGCGGGTCGCGCCAGGTCACGTGCACCGGGCTGTCGAGACTGACGTGGGTGCCGCTGCGCGGCGTCTCGAACATTACATATGGCTGGATCGCGACACCTCGCGGTTCGCTGAACCGCGTCGGCGTCGTGCCGTCCTTGTAGCCGAAGACTCGCGTCACGGCGTCGATGGCGCAGCGCGGTTCGGGCTCGTCGGTGCCGGGCTGCATCGAGACGGTGTTGCAGATTGGAATCCGCGAGAAGTACGGACGCGGTCTGCCGTCGTCATCGGACACCGTCGCGTCGATGTGTGCGTCGAGATCGCGGGTGATCGCGGCGTCGTCGATGAAGCTGATGGCGCCGCCGCCACGGTCGAACGAAATCGGCTGTCCGGGTTGGTACGACGTTCCGTCTGGCGCGACGATGGTATTTCCGCCGGCGTAGGTGAACCCGAGCGCCAGCAGGGGTTCACGCGCGTGCACCGGGTCGTTGACGAAATCGGGCACCACCGCGTCGACCTGGGTTGGCAGATCGCGCCCGGCGTGCGTGGCGACCGCGAACCGGCCATTCTGCGCGTAGACCAGCGCCGACGTGAAGAGCAGCGCCTCGTCCGGGCTCGGAACGACCAGGCCCGAGTCGCCCGAGGCGAACGTGCCGCGATCGGGCCATGTGAACGGGCCGATGGGGATCGACGGTGTCACGCCGACCAGCGCCTGGAACAGATTGGCGGGAAGCGCAGCGAACGCCGCGTTCGGCGGCGTCAGCCGGCGGAACTGCCCCTGCGAGAAAAGGTCGAGCACGCCGAAGTTGCCGCTCTGACCGAAGGCGACGAGCGCCCGTGTGTTCGCCAGCGGACCCGATCCGCCGCCCGGGCTCAGCGCCACGGCCATGGGCCGTTTGGCAAACACCTCCGGTTGGGAGAATTGCGTGACGATCAGCCCGGTGTCGGCGTCGGTGACGATGTTCCCAGGCGGGCGGACGTTCCAGCCGACCACCACTTCCGAGGGGAAGAGCCAGCTCTCCTGGCCGCCATTGGCCATGTCGAACGCCGCAGTGAATCCCGGCGCCACGATGAGCCCGACGCCGCCCTGCGCCTGCTGGAGAAATTCGCGAGCCATCGAGTTCGACAGCGTGCTGCCGATGTCGGCGGAGGTATTGATGGCGTTCAGCGTTCCGGCGATGCCGGCGCTCCCCGCGGTCTCGGCCGCGATCCCGAATCCTGCGCCGCCGACCAGTTCTCCGTAGCCCGCGAGGCCGAGGGCCTCGGGGCCGGCTGCCAGCACCTGTTCGTAACCGCCGTTGAACATGTAGACGTAGCGGTTGTCGTGCCCGACCGCGACCGCGAATGGTTCGTCGCCCTGTCCGACGCTCCCGGGGCTCGACATTTCGAGCGTCGCCGAGGACGTCAGATAGGCCGTGAGGTCGGATTGCAGGCCGAAGATGCCGGGCTGTTCGTCCTTGAACAGATCGACACTGACTGGAACGATGCCGCCGGGCTGGTTCCCGCCGCCGCCGCCGGTCATGAACGCGGCATACAGCGTGGTTCCGTCGGGAGACAGCGTCAGCGCGCTGATTTCGGTGCCGGGACGCGCTTTGTTCTGGACGCCGTCCTCGACCGCCTTTTGGACGTCGTGCAGACGGTTGGCCAGCTCGTAGACCGGCCGCGAGTCGGCGCGCTGCCGGAAGGCGGCCGGCAAGTCCATGTAAGTGCGCACCACTTTGGCGTCGATCGTATTGATGACGACGAGGCTGTCGTTGGCGCCGACGTAGAGCAGGTAGCCGTCGCGCGAGACCACCATCGGCGCGTACTTCCGGACCGTTACCGCCCCTGGTGTGAGGGGCGACGGCACTCGTGGGAAGGTGGCGCCGCTCAGTGGAATGAAGTCGATCGCCCGCTCGGACTGAGTGCTGATGATCATGATCCCGTCGCCGAGGTCGTTCGGCGAGAGGGCGCGCACCAGGACGTAGATCTGCTCGCCGGCCGGCGACATCGCGACGCCCAGCGGATTGATCGCCTCCAGCGCGACGCCCTGCTTGGTGAGGGTCAGCGGGATCACCCGATCGGGCACCGCAGGAATCCTCGGCTTTCCCGTCAACGGATCGATCTCGAGCGCCACAACGACACCGCGATCGCGGTCCGCGACATAGACAGCTTCGTGCTGCGTCGTGGGGAGGACGGCTCGGACCGCGCCGAGCGCGTCGATCTGCCCCATCGGTCCGGGCTGCCACTGCAAGCCCAGATCGTCGCTGGTGTTCACCAGCAGGCTCCTCAGGTCCGACGGCGACAGGTCGCTCGTGCCGCGCACCGCCAGCAGCAGTGCGGCGATCGAAGATACGATCGGTGCCGCGGCCGAGGTGCCGCCGACCGTTCCATAGCCGTCTGGGGTGACGACGAACACGTCGCTGCCGGGGGCGGCGATGGTGACGGCGGGCCCGCAGTTGGAGGCTCCCACAAACCCCGTCGTTTCGGTGGTGCCGACGGTCAGAGTGGTCGAGGGATCGCACGTGGTTCCGGCGAACGCGCCGTCGATCGTTTTCGCGCCGCCGAAGATCGAGCGCGAACCAGGGTCGTTGAGCACGGCCGTCGCCCCGACTGTCACCACGTTGTCGAGCTGGAGCGACAGGTTCGCGGGCGCAGCGAACCTCGCGTCGATACCGTGATTGCCCGCGGCTATGACCGCCAGCGTCTTTGGCATCCCCTGCAGATACTGCTTGGAGCTGGCGGCGTCGGCGTCCGCGTCGGCGAGCGTGGCGTGGGCCGCCGAATAGCTCATGTTGATGACGTCGACCTGCCGCCGCCCGGCGTCGAGCAGCGCCGCCAGCTCCGCATCCTGATCGATCCCGTCAGCGCCGGACGCGGCACGGTAGGCGAGCACGCGATAGGGTGGCTCCCCCGGCGCGAACAGGCTGTTCAACGCGCCGCCCGCACCAGGCACGCCGCTGTTCACGGCTGCGATGATGCTGGTGACCTCGGTGCCGTGATCGCCCGCATCGCTGTATGCGGACGTGGATGGCAAAGGGTTCCCGGGAAGGCTCGATCCGCCTTCGGTCGAGATGAAATTGACGACCAGCGCGCCTTGCGCGTCGGTGAACTCGCTGGCGACGAGGTCGTCCGGTGGATGGAAACCGGTATCCAGGACCGCCACCGTCACCGGCCGCAGCGGGTCCGATGCGAGTCCGCTCAGCGAGACGTCGAACGGCGGGGTGCTCCGAATGGCGAGGATCGCGTTGAAGACGAGCGCCATGGAGGCGGCGAGACCGATCGGGTGCTGCTGGCCGTCGGCGTAGGAGGCGTTTCCGGCGGCGTCGAAGGTGATGGGGCCCTGCACCACGGGTCGCAGTACGTCGTAGCTGACGCGATCGACGAGCGCCGCGCCGCGCAGCTGCTGCCGCGTCGCGTCGAGGCTGCGGAGCGAGGTCCGTCCGGCGAACCGGAACACGTACCCGTTGAATTCCGGAAGCACGCCAGACACCGACGCCCCGACCTGCGCAGCGAGCGTGTCGACGTCGGCCCGCGTTGCGGCCGGATCGAAATGGACGATGAGCCGCTCGAGATCGACCTGCACACCAAGGGCGGGGTGCAGGCGATGCTGGCGCGGAGCGGCATCGACGACGATGGGCGGGAGAGGCGTCGCGTTCCCAGCGGCAAATGCCGGACCAGTCGCCTGCAGCGAGCGCACCGCGACGCGGATCGGTCCGTCGATCGCGTTGGCCGGCACCACCACATCCAGCCGGGTGGCGGTCGCCGCCACGATCCGCGCGGCGATGCCGCCGAAGAAGACGAGATTCTGAGTTGCATCCGTGCTGAACCCGCGTCCGGCAATGACCACCGGCGTGCCGGGGCCGCCGTTCAGCGGCGTCACGCCCTGCACGACCACCGGCGCCTGATTAAAGTCGGCCGCAACCGTGTAGGTGACGGACGCGCCGGCGTCAATCTGGACGTAAGTTGCGCCGGCGGTAACCGCCTGGGTCGCGCGCGCCGACGGCGACGTCAGCGCAACGCGCTGCAGCAACGCGCCGTCCGCCGAGAGGAACGACAGGGCGAGCGTGTCCGGCGGCGCGGTAGCGGTCGACACGGTGACCACCGCCGTGCCGTCGGTGGTCGAATCGAGCTCATAGACGTCGCGCACG